>NZ_JBHZEJ010000004.1:0-588 GCF_042756365.1 Streptomyces sp. NPDC059092 | reverse complement strand
GCCTTGGCGGGGTGCCGGCCGGCCCGGCCCCCGGCCTGCCGGACTCCGGGAAACCTCCTGGACGACCAGCTCCACCTGCTGTTGCCGATGGAAACAGCAGAACCTCGACCCGGAGACGACGCTTGTGCTCAGAACCACCGAACGCCCCGCGGAGCAGGCATCCGTGCTGGATGTCCTCCCCACCGGCATCGAGCCCCTGCTACAGCTCGAATTCGAGACGCAACCGTCCAGCGGCCCAGGGGCGACGCACTGTCTCAGCCACCCGGGCGAGCTGGCCCTCGACATGATCGACGAGACACGGTCCTGGGGCATCGAAGTGCCCCAGGTCATCGCCGACGGCGGCTACGGGGACACCGCCGTCTTCCGGCTCGGCCTGGAGACACGCGGTCTCGACTACGTGGTGGGCATCTCGACCACGACCACCGCGCAGCCCGAGGACACACAGCCGCGCACCCCGGCCTACCCCGGCCGGGGCAGACGGACGGTTCCTGCCTAGGCAGTGTCCTGGCGATCATGAGCGGAGCCATATGACGAGGGCGGCCGCGGTGACGGTTCCGAGGTAGACGTAGCCGCGCTTGTCGAACCTGG
>NZ_JBHZEJ010000003.1:67571-255288 GCF_042756365.1 Streptomyces sp. NPDC059092 | reverse complement strand
CCAGGTTCGACAAGCGCGGCTACGTCTACCTCGGAACCGTCACCGCGGCCGCCCTCGTCATATGGCTCCGCTCATGATCGCCAGGACACTGCCTAAGCCCTTCCACTCCTCGCCGTAGGGGAACGGGCGGGTGGGGACGAGAGTGAAACGGCCCGAGATCTGAGCACCCCGAGTGCCGGCCAGCAGCTCGCTGGTTTCGAGATTGATACCGGCGTAAACAAAGGTCGCGGGGATCCGCTCGGAGAAGTACTTCAGCGTGTCGGAGACCTCGGCGCCTGCCCGGGTAACCTGCGAGACGTTGTGGATCTCGTCGACGAGCACCAGGCCGGTGCGGGTGTCTGTGCAGACGCCGACCACCGCCTCGATGATGTCCGTCATGTTCGACCTGCCCCGGACTGGCAGTCCCAGGAACCGCGCGAACTCGGCAGCGACCATGCGGGCCGTCGCCGTGGGCGGAACGGTGATGTAGAGAACTGGGATGCGATCGGTGGAGTTCGGGTGGCGGGCACGGTCGAGGAGCTCGTGTGCAAGCCCGAGCTGGGTGATGGCGCTGGTCTTGCCCGTCCCGGGCAGTCCGGAGACCATCAAGCCGCGGCGAGCACTGATCGCGTGCCGGTTGAGCAGGACCAGGCGGCGGCCGCAGACCACCGTCTTTTCGACGAACGAGGTGGCGACCACGAGCATCCGGGCGTGATGGTCGAGCCGGTCCTCGTCGTAGAGCGCTCGCTCAACCGGCGACAGCCGTCGCAACTGGTCCGCAGGCAGCATGACCACGGGCTGGGGTGGTCCTGCGGCGAACCTCCGCCACCCCTCCAGGGTGGTCAACTGCCGGTTCGCCTTGGCGTCGGCCTCCTGCAGAACGGCGCCGTGCCGGGTTGCCGGTTCGGAGATGGTCACGGGCGCCTCCAGGGGTTCGCGAGCGGGTCGAACAGGCCCAGCGGGATGACCTCGGCCAGCTCGGTGTCCGCCTCGTCCGCCGGCATGCCGTCAGTGGCGGGCGGATCGGGGATCGGCCGGTCAGGGGTTGTGGCCCGGGTTCGTGCGGCGACGCGCTGGGACCGCTTGGCCGCAGGGCCCTTCTTCGGGGCGGGGCCGTCGTGGGCCCGCCGCAACAGGGCCGCGGCGGCGTCCGCGATCTGCTCCTCCGTGCCGCCAGGGACCTGTTCGCAAGCGTGGTCCCAGGCCAGCTCCCCGAATGGGACGCCGACGCGCCGAAGATGCTTCCAGAACACGGTGATCCACCGGTCTGTTTCGCCTCGTCGATCGCGTACCCAGATCCGGGACACGTCATAGGGATCGTGGTGGATCTCCCACAGCCCCTTCTTCTCCGCCACCCCCGAGTGCTGGCGGCGCAAAGGACCCAACTCACCGCCGTCATAGGTGCGGTACTTGATCCGGATGCCGTAGCTGTTGATCGCCTGCCAGCGCTCGGGCAACAGCTCGATGTAGTCCTCGCCACTCAGCGGGACGGGGACGTAACCGCAGGACTGCAACAACATCGCGTATTTTTCGTTCGGCGAGAACGACCGCTTGGGAGCATCCGGGTCACGCAGCCCGTCATGCGGTCTGGTCTGCCAGACAGCGATGACCCATTCGTCGAGAAGGTTCTGGAGCTCGGGCAGCGACCACAGCGGACCGTCCTCCAGGTTCCGGCCTCGACGGTCCGGGTTCGAGCCGGTGTAACCCGCGACGAACTGCGCGAAGAGGGTGGCCACTGAACCCAGTGTCTTCTCGATCGTGCCCTTGTCGGTCGGCGTCGCCTTGTGCGCCGGTTGCAGATTGATGCCCAAGTACCGGCAGGAAGAACGGAAGTTGTTCGATACGAACACCTTGCCGTGGTCGCAGACGATCGTCTCCGGAACGATCACCGGCCGTGCCGCCGCGTGCTCCAACCGCTCGTCCAAGGTCAGCAACCGCCGATGCGGCAGAACCGACTGGGACATTCGCAGAGCCTGTGACCAGCCGGGCCGCATCGCCTCCGGGGTGACGCTGCGGGCCAGTAGCGCGGATGCGTCTGCGGCTTTGGTAGTCGGCCGCAGCACCGCCGCGGTGATCGACCTGGTCGCGATGTCAATCATTGCGGTCAACTCGACCTTCTCCGCGATGCCGTCGTCCAAGCGCACCAGCACGTCCAGCGGGGTTGAGTCGATCTGCATCAGCTCGCCCGGCGCACTGGCCGGGACTTCCCCGAACGGACCGGGCGGCCGTGCGTTGACTGATCGGCGAGTGCTGGCCGAGCCTGTCGCGTGAGTGCCCACCGCCAGCTTGCTGTAGAGCCGGTAGAGAGTGGCCCGAGAAGGGATCTCGACGCCCGCGGCGTCCTTGCGGCTGCCCAGGATCTCCTTGGCCCGCCAGACGATGAACCCGATTGTCTTCGACGAATCCTGGCCTGTCTCGCCGATGGCCTGCCGCATTGCCTCCACCACCACCGGGTCGACCTTGCCGAAGGTCGGCATCTGCTTGATCGACCGGCCGTCCGCCAGCCCGGGAAGCCCGTCACGCTGATAGCGCTGCCGCCGCTGCTTGATCCCGCTGGCCGTCACCGCGTTCCCGGTCGCCGTCAACTCGGCCGCCTTGGCCCGCTCGCGCTCGGCCAGTGAATGCTGCTTCGGGTCGAACTCCGGCCGCGGCACCGCACCTTGGGGAGCGTCCGGCGGCAGGCCGTGCAACACCTCCAGGACATGCCCCTCCCACCACAGAGCCCGCTCGGCCGCTGTCTCGGGAAACTCCGCGAGGCGAGCCGTGGGCGGGACCTTCCGAGGCTTTCCGCTCAATGGGCACCCCCACAGGTCAAAGCCACAACCGTGCGCGGCCCCATCAGCTCGACCGAAAGATCTCCGGCGGTCAGTTCCTGGCTCCAGAGCAGATGAAACAAGGCGGGCAGCGTCGCCAGCCGGTCACCTGCCGCGTCCGCCCCGGCCAGCAGCGGCCCCGGCGTCACAAAGATCTCCCGCAGCCTGTCCGCGGCCGTTCGGTGCAGGCACCTCGGGTGCCGGTAGCGCGATAGCCACCGAACATTAGCCAGCAGTACCGCCTCCGGCACTCCGACCCGCGCGAACCCCCATCTGGCTTGGGCGCAGGCGATCCGCGTCACCTCGAACGCCTCAGCGTCCTTCGGCTCGATCCGGTCATCCGAGCGGACGTCGATGACCACCGCCGAGCCGTCCGAGCGGCGTACGAAGTAGTCCGGGGCGTGCCGACGCTCCCTTTTACCGTCGTACCAGTGCAGCCAGAACGGCTGCGAGGCGATCCCCACCACCCCGGGATCGGCGTCCATAAGCACAAGCCTGTCCCGCTGCAGCCAGGACTCGAAGCCGACGTGCTGCCTGGTCGTCGCCGCCCAGTACCAACCCGAGAAGTGACGCTCACCCCGCGACCAGCGAAACGGCCGCACCGGAGCCGCCTCCTCGAACCGGGCCGTCACACAGTCCAGCAGCGGACGCCGCAGCCGCTTGTGCACAGCGTCCACGTACGACAGCTCAACGTACGTCTCCGCAAGATCCACCCCAGCCGGTACAGCCACCCAGCACCCCCAGTGCGATCACCCGAACGACTAGGTTCGCTGAGACGGAAGGCAAAACGACTGGGTTCGCTGAGTAAACGACTCGATTGGATGAGAGCGGTCAGCCGGGCCTGGGCATGACCGATCAGCGGCCATGTATTAGAGTTATCTCGACATCGAGATATCTGTCCGAAGGCGCACCGCGGCCGCCAATCGGTAAGGGTTACCTAACTAAGCCTTACCTTAGCGGATCAGTGAGGAGCCGTGGCGGCAGCATGACGTAGTACGTGCACATTGATGAAGGAGACTGTCGTGTCGGCGAACAGCTTCGACGCCCGCAGCACGCTGCGCGTGGGCGACGAGTCGTACGAGATCTTCAAGCTGGACAAGGTCGAGGGCTCCGCACGCCTCCCTTACAGCTTGAAGGTGCTGCTGGAGAACCTGCTCCGTACCGAGGACGGCGCGAACATCACCGCCGATCACATCCGCTCCGTCGGCTCCTGGGACTCCCAGGCGCAGCCGAGCCAGGAGATCCAGTTCACGCCGGCCCGCGTGATCATGCAGGACTTCACCGGGGTGCCCTGCGTGGTGGACCTCGCCACCATGCGTGAGGCCGTGAAGGAGCTGGGCGGCGACCCGGCGAAGATCAATCCGCTGGCCCCGGCCGAGCTGGTCATCGACCACTCCGTCATCGCCGACAAGTTCGGCACGCACGAGGCGTTCGCGCAGAACGTCGAGCTGGAGTACGGCCGCAACCGCGAGCGCTACCAGTTCCTGCGCTGGGGCCAGACCGCCTTCGACGAGTTCAAGGTCGTCCCGCCGGGCACCGGCATCGTGCACCAGGTCAACATCGAGCACCTGGCCCGCACGGTCATGGTCCGTAACGGCCAGGCGTACCCCGACACCCTCGTCGGCACCGACTCGCACACCACCATGGTCAACGGCCTGGGCGTGCTGGGCTGGGGCGTCGGCGGCATCGAGGCCGAGGCCGCGATGCTCGGCCAGCCCGTCTCGATGCTCATCCCGCGTGTCGTCGGCTTCAAGCTGACCGGTGAGCTGCCCGCCGGCACCACCGCCACCGACCTGGTCCTCACGATCACCGAGATGCTGCGCAAGCACGGCGTCGTCGGCAAGTTCGTCGAGTTCTACGGTGAGGGCGTCGCCGCCACCTCGCTCGCCAACCGCGCGACCATCGGCAACATGTCGCCGGAGTTCGGCTCCACCGCCGCGATCTTCCCGATCGACGACGAGACGCTGAAGTACCTGCGCCTGACCGGCCGGGACGAGCAGCAGGTCGCGCTCGTCGAGGCGTACGCGAAGGAGCAGGGCCTCTGGCTCGACCCGGCCGCCGAGCCCGACTTCTCGGAGAAGCTGGAGCTGGACCTCTCCACGGTCGTCCCCTCCATCGCGGGCCCGAAGCGTCCCCAGGACCGCATCATCCTGGCCGAGGCCAAGGCGAAGTTCGCCGAGGACGTACGCAACTACGTCTCCGAGGACGAGGAGGCGGGCAAGGAGTCCTTCCCGGCCTCCGACGCCCCGGCCTCCGCCAACGGTGTGCCGAGCCGCCCGACCCTGGTCACGGCCCCCGACGGCTCGACGTACGAGATCGACCACGGCGCCGTGACCGTCGCCGCGATCACCTCCTGCACCAACACGTCGAACCCGTACGTGATGGTCGCCGCCGCGCTCGTCGCGAAGAAGGCGGTGGAGAAGGGCCTGAGCCGCAAGCCGTGGGTCAAGACCACTCTCGCCCCGGGCTCGAAGGTCGTCACCGACTACTTCGACAAGGCGGGCCTCACCCCGTACCTCGACAAGGTCGGCTTCAACCTCGTCGGCTACGGCTGCACCACCTGCATCGGCAACTCGGGCCCGCTGCCCGAGGAGGTCTCCAAGGCGGTCAACGAGCACGACCTGGCGGTCACCTCGGTGCTCTCCGGCAACCGTAACTTCGAGGGCCGGATCAACCCCGACGTCAAGATGAACTACCTGGCGTCCCCGCCGCTGGTCGTCGCGTACGCCCTCGCCGGGTCGATGAAGGTGGACATCACCAAGGACGCCCTCGGCACGGACCAGGACGGCAAGCCGGTCTACCTCCAGGACATCTGGCCCACCGAGGCCGAGGTCAACGACGTCGTGGCCAACGCCATCGGCGAGGACATGTTCAACAAGTCCTACCAGGACGTCTTCGCGGGCGACGCGCAGTGGCAGGCGCTGCCGATCCCCACCGGCAACACCTTCGAGTGGGACCCGCAGTCCACCTACGTCCGCAAGCCCCCGTACTTCGAGGGCATGGCGATGGAGACCACGCCGGTCGAGGACATCACCGGCGCGCGCGTGCTGGCCAAGCTGGGCGACTCGGTCACCACCGACCACATCTCCCCGGCCGGCGCGATCAAGGCCGACACCCCCGCCGGTACGTACCTGACGGAGCACGGCGTCGAGCGCCGCGACTTCAACTCGTACGGTTCGCGGCGTGGCAACCACGAGGTCATGATCCGCGGCACGTTCGCCAACATCCGCCTGCGCAACCAGATCGCGCCGGGCACGGAGGGCGGCTACACCCGCGACTTCACGGTGGACGGTGCCCCGGTCTCGTTCATCTACGACGCCTCGCGCAACTACATCGAGCAGTCCATTCCGCTGGTCGTCCTGGCGGGCAAGGAGTACGGTTCCGGCTCGTCCCGCGACTGGGCCGCCAAGGGCACCGCGCTGCTCGGTGTGAAGGCCGTCATCGCCGAGTCGTACGAGCGCATCCACCGCTCGAACCTGATCGGCATGGGCGTTCTCCCGCTCCAGTACCCGGAAGGCGCCTCGGCGCAGTCCCTGGGGCTGACGGGCGAGGAGTCCTTCTCCTTCACCGGCGTCACGGAGCTGAACGAGGGCACCACCCCGCGCACCGTCAAGGTGACGACGGACACCGGCGTGGAGTTCGACGCGGTGGTCCGTATCGACACCCCGGGTGAGGCGGACTACTACCGCAACGGCGGCATCATGCAGTACGTGCTGCGCAGCCTGATCCGCAAGTAGCGCTCACGGCTCGCGCCGAGCACACGGCCGAGGGCCGTGCCCCGTACGTACGTGTACGGGGCACGGCCCTCGGCGTATGTGTGGGTGGGTCCGGGAAGTATCGATTCATCCGGTGAGTTTCATCAGTCGGATCATCCGTCCGCTGGGCGCCGGGATCGTCTGCCTCGTGGGCGGCCATCGGTCACGGACGGTCGCCGTACCGTTGATTCCGGTTGTGGAGACGGGGTATTGGCGTGAACTTGCCCCCACCGCATGTTGCTCTCCGTAACCATTCGGATATACAATAGATAGCGGTTGTGTGCTCAACCAAACCGAGTGGAGGCAAGGATGCAGCGTGCTTGGGAGGCCGATCCGACCGCGTTATTTTCCCGGCGGCTGGGAAAGTCGGCCAAGGAGTTAGGGAATTCCGACGGCCGGGACCAGTGCCCGGACATCTGGCAGCTCGACAACGGCGATATCGCCGTGATCGGCAGGGACCTCACGTCCCACTACGCGCCCCGGCTGCCGGACGGCGTCGCCCTCGCCGCGGACGAGCGGCTCGTGGTCATTCCGGGGAACATGCTCCGGGCCGCCAAACCGGATATCGCCGATGCTTGACCTCCGCGCCCCCGCCCTGCGCCGCGAGCGGGGTGTGCGACTCTCCGGGGAGGCCTACCGGCGGGAGTTCCGGGAGCGGGACGCGGCGGTCCGCGACCGGGACTCGTGGAAACTGGAGCGCCGGCAGCACTTCGAGGAACAGGGCAGCCCCAGTCGTGACGCGCTTTCCCGGGGCGACTGGGTGGAATCTCTGAGGCTCATGGAAGAGCGGCGCGAGAATCTCCTCGCCGTCGCCCGCGAGGACGAGCGGCGCAATTCCCTGTTCCATCGGGTACGGGTGGTCGAACAGCCGCTGACGCCCTATCTGCAATGGGAGCTGCATTCGCTGCGACAGCAAGCGAAATGCGGAATGCCGGTACGAGTGGTCGGTGCCGGCCTGGTGACCTCCTCGGAGAGCGACGGACTTCTTCCGGAACTGGTCGTCCTCGGCGGGGATGTGCTGTACCAGGTGCTCTACACCGAATCCGGCGTTCCCGACGGCGCGGTCCGTCATACCGACCCCGAAGTCATCGGGGACTGGGAAAGCTACATCAAGTATCTCTACCGGGCGGGCGAGGACGTGATGAGCTACTTCGACCGCGAAGTGGCCCACCTTCCCCCGCCGACACCGAAGGCGGATTGAGCGATCAACGAGTCCAGCAGAAGCGAGGATCACCCCGCCAGGTCGCGGAACGACCTGTCGGGGAAGTCCCGTGATGTCGTACAGGCGGGAAGCGTCAGCGGTGGAATTCATTTCCACGACCGCGGCGCGCCGGCGGATGACGGCTCCTCGAATCACACCCCACGGCAACTCCCCGCAGATGTAAGGCAATTCGTCAACCGTACGGACGAACTCGACCAGTTGAACGCCGTGTTGGCCGACGAGGCCGGCCGGCCGCTGGTCATCTCGGTCTGCGTCATCGCGGGTACCGCCGGTGCGGGAAAGACCTCGCTCGCGCTGCGCTGGGCCCATCAGGTCCAGGAGCGCTTCCCAGACGGGCAGCTTTACGTCAATCTGCGCGGCTACGACCCGGGGGAGCCGGTCACCGCCCAGGAGGCGCTGCACCGGTTCCTGCCCGCGCTCGGCGTACGCCCCTCCTCGGTGCCGCAGGATCCCGACGCCGCCGCCGCGCTGTACCGCTCCCTCCTGGCCGACCGGCGGATACTGATCATCCTCGACAACGCCGCCACGGTCGCCCAGGTCCGCCCGCTGCTCCCCGGCAGCAAGGACTGCCTCGTGGTCGTGACCAGCCGCAGCAGACTCTCCGGGCTGGCCGTCCGCGACGGGGCGCGCCGGCTGACGCTGGGCACCCTGCCCCAGCCGGAGGCCGTCGCCCTCCTCCGCGCGGTCACCGCCGGATACCGGCCGGAGGACGACGCGGACAAGCTCACCGAGCTGGCCGAACTCTGCGCCCGGCTGCCCCTGGCGCTGCGGATCGCCGCCGAACGCGCCGCGAGCCACCCGCACATGCGGCTCGACGACCTGATCGCCGACCTGCGGGACGAGAGCGCCCTGTGGGACGCCCTCTCCACCGGCGACGACGAGGAGGCCGAAGCGGTCCGTACGGTCTTCGCGTGGTCCTACCGCGCCCTGCCCGACCAGGCGGCCCGTCTGTTCCGGCTGCTCGGCCTCCACCCGGGACCCGAGTTCGGCCTGCACGCCGCCGCAGCGCTCAGCGCGCTGACCCCCGGCCGCAGCCGCCAACTGCTGGACTCCCTCGTCGGCGCCCACCTGCTGGAGCAGACCGGCCCCGACCGCTACCAGTTCCACGACCTCCTGCGCGCCTACGCCACCGACCAGGCGACGCAGGAGGAGCCGGCCGCGGAGCGGGACGCCGCGCTCCACCGCGTGCTGGACTGGTATCTGCACACCGCCGACGCCGCCCAGAGCTGGATCAGCCCGGCGGAACCCCACCTGGACCTAGCCCCGCCCACCGCCGGCGCGCGGCCGGGGACCTTCACGGACTACGACGCCGCGGTGGACTGGGCGGAGCGCGAACACACCAACCTGCTCCAGGCCGTACGCACCGCCGCCTCCGCCGGACACGACGATCGCGCCTGGCGACTCGCCGGCGTACTGGCGAACGCGCGGTACCCCTCAGCCCCGACGGCGGACTGGCCGGCCGTCGGCCGGATCGGCCTGGCCGCCGCACAGCGGCTGGGCGAGCGCGCGGGGGAGGCGCTGCTCCTCACCGAACTCGGCATGGGCTACGCCCGTACCAACCAGCTCGCCGAGAGCCATGAGAGCCACCGGAGCGCCCTGCTGATCTGGCGTGAGCTGGGGGACAGGCTCGGCGAGGCCCACTCGCTCAACCTGATCGGCCTGTTCCACCTCCGCAACCGTCAACTGACGGAGGCGGCGGACCACTTCGCACAGGCCATCGCCGTCTTCCACGAACAGGGCTCCGCCCACTGGGCGGCCACCACGCTCTCCAACCTCGCCAGCACCCACTACGGGGCAGGCCGGCTCCCGGAGGCCGCCACCGTCACCCAGCAGGCGCTGGAGGCCCACCGCTCCCTGGAGAACCAGCGGGGCGAGGGCAACATCCTGCGCCTCCTGAGCCAGATCGAGTGCGAGCAGGGGGAGACGGAGAAGGCCCTCGGGTCCGCCCGGGCCGCCGTCGACATCGCCCTCACGCTGCGCGACCACCGGCTGGAGGGCTACTGGCTCCTGCCGCTGGGCGACGCCCAGCGCGTGAGCGGCGCGCTCGCGGACGCCCTGGAGTCGTACCAGCGCTCCGCGACGCTCCACCGCCGCCTCGGCAACCGCAGCCGGGAAGCCCAGGCCTGGCACGGCGCGGCCCTCACGTACGGCCGGCTCGACCGGGGCGAGGAGGCCGCGCACTTCCACCGGCTGGCCGCCATGGCCCACCGGGACCTGGGAGACACCTGGGACGAGGCGCAGGCCCTGGACGGGCTCGCGGCCACCCGGCTCGGCGACGATCCGGCGACGGCGGCGCGTCACTGGACGGAGGCGCTGGGTCTCCTCGACGGCTACGACGACCCCCGGGCGACCGCCCTGCGCGACCGCGTCCAGCGCGATCTGGCGGCGGCCCGGCCGCAGTGACCGGCGTGCCGCCGCACCACAGAAAGGCAGGGGGCGGGCCACCCGGCCTTCGCCGGTGACCCGCCCCCGCCGCGGAGCTGAGCCGTCAGCGCAGCAGCTCCACCTCCGCCAGGGCCGCCGGCGCGTCGCTCACCAGGCGGTACTTCGTGTACGTCCCCGGCTTCGCCACCGTGAAGACACGGGTCTGCCGGTCCCAGGCGAAGGACTCCTTCGACCGGGTGTCCAGGGTGCGCCACGTCGTACCGTCCGTGGATCCCTGCAACGTCCACCCCGTCGGCGCCTTGCCGGCCGCGGCCGACGTCAGCGTGTACTGGACCGCCTTCGTCGCCGACGCGACCGGCAGCTCCACCGACTCCACCGGCGCCTCCGTGCGCGAGGTGTTGTCGAAGAGCGGACCCGCCCCCGTCAGGGCGTCGGTACGCGGTGACGGCACCTTGTCGTCCCGCGTGATCGAGACCGGCGCCGCGTCCCGGCCCTTGGCATCGGCGCCGCTGCCCGCTCCCTTGCCCTTGCCCGTGCCCCAGGACGAGGGCTTCGGGCCCATCGCGAACTCCACCGTGCCGCCCCGCGCCAGCACGTCGTGCGGCAGCGCCGTCGAGTTCCAGCTCTTCCCGTTGACCTTCAGGCCCTGCACGTAGATGTTCTTCTCGCTGTTCTTCGGCGCCTTGACGACCAGGGTGCGCCCGTTGTCCATCCGTACGGTCGCCTTCGTGAACAGCGGTGAGCCGACCGCGTACTCCCCACTGCCCATCACCAGCGGATAGAAGCCGAGCGCCGAGAAGAGGTACCACCCCGACTGCTCGCCGTTGTCCTCGTCACCGTGGTAACCCTGGCCTATCTCGCTGCCGGTGTAGAGCCGGCCCAGCACCTCGCGGACCTTCTCCTGCGTCTTCCACGGCTGCGCCGCCGCGTCGTACATGTACGTGACGTGGTGGGCGACCTGGTTGGAGTGGCCGTACATGCCCATCCGTACGTCGCGCGCCTCCGTCATCTCATGGATGACGCCGCCGTACGACCCCTTGAACTCCGCCTCGGCCGTCTCCGGCGTCGCGAAGTACGTGTCCAGCTTCTGCGCGAGGCCCGTGCGCCCGCCGTACAGGTTGGCCAGCCCGCGCGAGTCCTGAACGGCCGTGAACGCGTAACCCCACGCGTTCGTCTCCGTGTAGTCGTAGCCCCAGACCCTCGGGTCGAACTTCTCCGACGGGACCCGCCAGTCGCCCTTCAGGTTCCGGCCCTGGAAGAAGCCCGCCTGCTTGTCGAAGAGCGAGACGTAGTTCCGCGCCCGGTTGAGGAAGTACGCGGACTCCTCCTTGTACCGGGCCTTCCCCGTCTTCTTGTGGAGCGCCTCGCCCATCTTCGCGATGCCGTAGTCGTTGAGGTAGCCCTCCAGCGACCAGGACAGGCCCTCGTGGGTCTCCGTGGAGGCGTAGCCGAGGAACGGCGACGTCTCCGTGCCCTTGCGGCCCACGCCCGCGCTCGGCGGCGCCACCGTCGCGTTCTTCAGGGCCGCCTCGTACGCCGCCTCCGCGTCGAAACCGACCCCCTTGACGTACGCGTCCGCGAAGGCCACGTCCGAACTGGTGCCGGTCATCAGGTCGGCGTAGCCGGGGGAGGACCAGCGGGAGATCCAGCCGCCGTCCTTGTACTGCTGGACGAAGCCGTCGACGAGGGACCCCGCCTTCTTCGGGGTGAGGAAGGAGTACGCGGGCCACGTCGTCCGGTACGTGTCCCAGAACCCGTTGTTGACGTACACCTCACCGTCGACGATCTTCGCGCCCGTTTGCGTCGGGGTGTCCGTCCCGGTCTTCGGCGAGAAGGGGCTCGCGTACTGCTGCTTCGGCCGCGCGGCCGAACCGGTGTTCTCGAAACCGGAGTTGGGGTAGAGGTAGAGCCGGTAGAGGCTGGAGTAGAGCGTGGTGAGCTGGTCGTGGTCCGCGCCCTCCACCCGCACCCGGCCCAGGATGTCGTCCCAGGCGCGCTGCGCCCGGTCCTCGACCCGCTCGAAGCGGGTGGACGCCGGGATCTCCTCGGCGAGGTTCTTCTTCGCCTGGTCGAGGCTGATCAGCGAGGTCGCCAGGCGCAGGGTGACGGTACGGTCGGCGCCGGCGTCGAAGCGCAGGTAGCCGGTGACGTCCGCGCCCCCGCCGCCGGCCAGCTTGCCGCCGGCCGTGACCGGCGCGTCGAAGACGCCGTACACGAAGAGGCGGGTCGCGCCGGTCGACAGTCCGCTCCGTACGTCGGAGTACGCCGTGAAGGAGCGGGTCTCCGGATCGAGGGTGAGCCCGCCCGCGTTGGAGACGTTGTCGAGGATCATGCTCGCGTTGTCACCCGGATAGGTGGTGCGCACCATCGCCGCGTGGTCGGTCGGGACCATCTCGGTCTTCAGACCGTTCTCGAAGGTCACCCCGTACCGGTGCGGCTTCGCGGTCTCGTTCTCGTGCCGGAAGGGCAGCGCGCGCGCCGTGCGGGAGGCGTTCGGGGTCCCCTCGGCCACCGACGGCATGAGCTGGAAGGTCTGCCGGTCACCCATCCACGGGCTCGGCTCGTGGCTCGCGGCGAACGCCTGGAGGGTGGGCAGGTTGTCGGCGTTGTTGCCGCGGCTGTACTCGTAGAGCCAGCTCGACGAGCCGGCGTTGGTCACCGGCGTCCAGAAGTTGAACCCGTTCGGTACGGCCGTCGCGGGGAAGGTGTTGCCGCGCGAGAACGAGCCGCTGGAGTTGGTGCCGCGCGTGGTGGAGGCGTAGTCGGAGAGGCGGGAGAGCGGCTTCTCGGCCGCCCTGGGTGCCAGGGTGATGTCGTCGATCCACCCCTCGAACTCCCCGGGGCCCGTACGGGAGTCGTACGCGATCAGGATCCGGTCGACGGTCCTGCCCTGGGCGACCTGGCCGATCCGGGCGTCCACCTGGTTCCACTGGTTGACGTAGAGCCGCTTGGCGTCGCCCTGGCCCTGCGGGGTCAGCGCCCCGCCGTGGGAGTCGCGCGCGTTCAGGTCGCTCAGATAGGTGCCGTCGGTGAAGGCGAGGTCCACCGACACGTTCGTGGCGGGGTAGTTCAGATCCGTACCGGTCATCGAGGGGTGGATCCGGTACGAGAGCGCGGTGTCACGCCGTACGGCCACATTCACGTCGAAGATCTTGTTGTACGAGTAGGCGCGCCCCTCCGCCCGGTGCGTGCCCGCGTACTTCAGGGCCCGCTTCCCGGTGAAACCCGCACCGGACTTGGCGGTGGGGGAGCCGACGGGACCGCGGTCGACCTGGGTGCGCATGTCCTGGGGCGCGGGGGTGCTCGTACTGCCGTCGGAGAACTGGACATCGGCCAACTGGACGGCGTCGGAGGCGCCGTTGTTCGCCGTGATGTCCAGCCGGTAGTGCCGGTACGCGCCGACCGCAGCCGTATCGATGTCGAAACTGGCCGTCCTGAAGCGCTCCGGGAAGGTCTGGCCCGTGCGGGTGTCCAGGTCCTTCCACTCCTTGCCGTCGGCTGAGCCCTGGAGCTTCCAGTCCCGGGGGTCGCGCTCCGCGTGGTCGTTGGCCGAGGTCAGCGCGTACGTGAGGACCTTGACCGGCTCGTCAAGGTCGAACTCGACCCAGGCGGTGGACGTGAACGCCAGCCACTTCGTGGCGGACCGCACGTCGACCAGGTTCTCCTTGGTCTCGCCGCCGCCGGTGTTCTCCCCGCTCGCGCGGAGATCCACCACCCGGTCGGTGACATTGCCCGGGATGCCGCCCGCGAGGCCGCCGTCGACACCGGAGGACCGCTTCTCGCCGCCCGGGCCCACATCGACGGTGTTGCGCCAGTCCGGAGGGGATTCCTCCTGTTCGAACGAGGACGTGAATTGTCTTTCCGCCGACGTCGCACGTGGTGGGGCGGTTTGTGCCGCGGTGGCGGACTGGGCCGTCACGACGAGCAGTGAGGCAGCCGCCACCAGGGCGGCCGAATGCCATGGTCGGGGACGGAGTCCGGGATTGAGCCGCATACCGAGCTGCATACCGAGCTTTCCTCCTGCGTACCGAGCTGGACAACGTTGTCAAACCAGAGGCGCAGGGTCCAGTAGGAGGCAAGTGCACAGTGGTGTCAAGGGTGTTGTAGCAACGGCGTGTCCGGAAGTGGACGTGTGGGAAGGGCCGGTGCGGTCAAGAGCGACGGTCGACCGGTGCGGATATCCGGCAGGTCTCAACTAGGGAAAGACTGCCGCCCAAACTCCCTTTTGATCTTGCTCAGTTGACAGGAAATGGACTATACCTGTCGGCGTCCGCCCCTGATGGCCGAACATGATCGAGCACCACATTCCTGCACGACCCAGCTTCATTCGACCGCGGTGGCGGAGCCCTTCTCCTCAGGTGACAAGGACGGGCGACCGGTACACCGCCTGAGTCCTGGAGAAGGCGAGGACTTGAGCATGGGATCCACCTCCGCTCGGAACGACAACGCGGGCCTCGGCCGTCGTGATGTGATCAAGCGGTCCGCCGCGATCGGCCTGATCACCGTCCCGACGATGAGCTTCCTCGCCTCGTGCGCGAGCAGCGACAGCGGCAGCGACAAGAAGGTCGAGAAGGGCAAGACGTCCCAGAAGAACCCGCTCGGGGTGAACGAGAGCGCGCCGCTCGACTTCGTCCTGTTCAACGGCGGATTCGGTACGCAGTACGCCAAGGACGCCGTCCAGCAGTACCGGACGGCCTTCCCCGAGGCGGAGGTGAAGTTCGGCGCCACCGAGAAGATCCAGTCCGAGCTGCAGCCGCGCTTCAACGGCGGCACCCCGCCCGACCTGATCGACAACTCCGGCGCCGAGCAGATGGACATGGGCGTCCTCGCCGGGAAGAAGCAGCTCACCGACCTGACACCGCTGATGGACGCCCCGTCGTACGACGACCCGGCCAAGAAGGTGCGCGACACGCTGCGGCCCGGCGTCCTGGAGATGGGCCGGCTCGACGGCGACCCCGTGTGGATCATGTACTACGCGTACACGGTGTACGGCGTGTGGTACTCGCAGACCGCGCTCGACAAGCTGGACGCCGAGTACCCCGAGGACTGGGACGGGATGCTGGCCCTCTGCGAGAAGGCCAAGAAGAAGGGCATCGCCGGATGGACGTACGCCGGCAAGTACCCGTACTACCTCCCCTTCTCGCTCTACCCGTTCATCGGGAAGATCGGCGGCCGTGAGGTCCTGGACGCCATCGACAACCTGGAGCCGAACGCCTGGAAGCACCCGGCCGTGAAGTCCGCGTTCGAGGCGTACTTCGAGCTGTTCAAGAAGGGCTACATCCTCCAGGGCACGCCCGGACTCGACCACATCCAGTCGCAGACCGCGTGGACCGAGGGCAAGGCGCTCTTCATCCCCAACGGCTCCTGGGTGGAGAACGAGGCGGCGAAGACCACGCCGAAGGACTTCCAGATGAAGGTGGCCGCGCCGTCCGGCCTGGACAGTTCGGACAAGCTGCCGTTCGGCGCGCTCTGGGCCTCCGGCGGCGAGCCGTTCATCGTGCCCGCGAACGCCAAGAACCCCGACGGCGGCATGGAGCAGCTCCGCATCATGCTGAGCGAGGGGTCCTCGAAGAACTTCACCTCCAAGGTGAAGTCCCTGACCGCCTACAACGGCGGCACCGACGGCCTCACCCTCTCCACCGCGCTCCAGTCCGGTGTCGACGTACTCGCCAAAGCGGGTGACAACGTGCTCAACCCGCGGCTCCAGGACTGGTATGTGGAGCTGCAGAAGCAGAAGATCGGGGTGGGCGTGCTCGGCGAGCTGATGGCCGGGCGCATGACGCCGGCCGAGGCGGTCAAGAAGTGCCAGGAGTTCGCGGACGCCACGGCCAAGGACAGCTCCATCAAGCACTACAAGCACCAGTAGCACGCAGCGGCACGGTAACGTCCGGAGGCCCCGCGTATCAGGGGCCTCCGGGTCACGGCCCGTCGTACGGGCTCCCAGAGCGGCACGGCGACACCCGCCGGAGATTCGGGGTCGGGAGACATGCAGCACGGCAAGTACCGTTTCATCGTGGGGTTTCTGGTATTCCCCCTGGCGCTGTACGCGCTTTTCGTCATTTGGCCATTCGTCCAGTCCATCTACTACTCGTTCACGGACTGGACCGGTCTGAGCCCCGACTTCTCGATGGTCGGCTTCGACAACTACAGCCGGATGCTCGACGACAGCACCTTCTGGAGCTCGCTCCGGCACAGCCTGCTCTTCGCGCTGCTGCTACCCGTGGTCGTACTCGGCCTGGCGCTGTTCTTCGCGTTCATGCTGAACGTCGGCGGGCGCGGCCGAAAGGGCGCGGCCGTCTCGGGCGTCCGCGGCTCGTCCTTCTACAAGATCGTGTACTTCTTCCCGCAGGTGCTCTCGATCGCGATCGTCGCGCTACTCTTCCAGTTCGCGTACAACCCGAACAGCGGCGCCATCAACTCGGCGCTCTCCGCGGTCGGTCTGGACAGCGTGAAGCCCGACTGGCTCGGCGATCCGAACCTCGCGCTGTGGTGCGTGATGGCCGTCCTCGTCTGGAGTACGACCGGCTTCTTCGTGGTCCTCTTCTCCGCGGGCATGGCCTCCATCCCCAAGGACTTCTACGAGGCGGCGCTGCTGGACGGCGCGAGCCGGGTCACGACCTTCTTCCGCATCACCCTGCCGCTGCTCTGGGACACCGTGCAGTCCGGCTGGGTCTACATGGGCATCCTCGCGCTCGGCGCGGAGTCCTTCGCGGTCGTCCAGATCATGACCGTGGGCCCCGGTGGGCCCGCCGATTCCACCAATGTCCTGACCCTGCTCGTCTACCAGAAGGCGTTCCGTGACGGTCAGGCGGGCTATGCGACCACGATCGGTGTCGCCCTGCTCATCGTCACGCTGGCCTTCGCCGCCCTCGTGATGCGGCTGGGCCGACGTGAGCGGCTGGAGTACTGATGAAGACCACCGACACCCCTCCGCCGGCCGATCTGCCCCCCGCGGCGGACCCCGTGGCCAGGACCGCCGTGACCAAGACCGACGCGCGCCCTGAGAAGGAGAGCGCCGCGGGCGGCGTCCTCAACGTCTTCTCCCACGGCGTCCTCGTCATCTGGGCGTTCCTGGTCGCCATGCCCCTGCTCTGGGCGGTCATGACGTCCTTCAAGGACGACCGGTCCATCTTCACCAGCCCCTGGGCGCTGCCGGACCGGCTGCACTTCGAGAACTGGTCCCGTGCCTGGACCCAGGCGCACATGAGCGAGTACTTCCTCAACACCATCCTGGTGGTGGCCGGTTCGCTGGCCGGCACGCTGCTCTTCGGCTCGATGGCCGCGTACGTCCTGGCCCGCTTCGAGTTCCCGGGCAACCGCTTCATCTACTACCTGTTCATCGGCGGGATGAGCTTCCCGATCATCCTGGCGCTGGTCCCGTTGTTCTACGTCATGAACAATCTGGGCCTGCTCAACTCCATCCACGGCCTGATCCTGGTCTACATCGCCTACTCGCTGCCGTTCACGGTCTTCTTCCTGACCTCCTTCTTCAGAACGCTGCCCACCTCGGTCGCGGAAGCCGCGCTCATCGACGGCGCCTCGCACACCCGGACGTTCTTCCAGGTGATGCTGCCGATGGCCAAGCCCGGGCTGATCAGCGTCGGCATCTTCAACTTCCTCGGGCAGTGGAACCAGTACCTGCTGCCCACGGTGCTCAACACCGACCCGGACCGCAAGGTCCTCTCCCAGGGGCTGGTGCAGCTCGCGGTCAGCCAGGGGTACAAGGGCGACTGGTCGGGGCTCTTCGCCGGCCTGGTGATGGCGATGCTGCCGGTGCTCGCCGCGTACATCGTCTTCCAGCGGCAGGTCGTCGCCGGACTGACGGCGGGAGCGCTCAAGTAGCACGGCGCCCCGTACGGCGCCAGGGTGCCCGTTCGGGCACCGAAGGTATGGACCAACCGCCCGTCCAGGCTCTCCGACGGGCGGTTCGGCGCGTTCACCTTGCTCAAGGTCTTGACGGGGGCGGGCCCGAAAGCTGAGCTTAGGGTTCACAAGTTGGAGATACGTCGGGGTCTCATGGGCGCGACCCCGGCCGGCGGCGGTCGTCGTGCCGTCCGCCCAGGGCAGGAGTGGATGAGTCGTGAGGACTCCAGGGTCGCAGTCTTCTCTGCACCGGGCCAACCTCGAACGGGTCGTGCGCGCGGTGCGCATGGCCGGTTCTCTCACCCAGGCGGAGATCGCACGGAGCACCGGACTGTCGGCGGCCACGGTCTCCAATATCGTCCGTGAGCTGAAGGACGGCGGAACGGTCCAGGTCACCCCCACCTCGGCCGGGGGCCGCCGGGCCCGCAGCGTCTCCCTCAGCGGGGACGCGGGCGTCGTCGTCGGGGTGGATTTCGGCCATACGCACCTGCGCGTGGCGGTCGGCAACCTCGCCCACCAGGTGCTCGCCGAGGAGTCGGAGCCCCTCGACGTGGACGCCTCGTCCGCGCACGGCTTCGGCCGCGCCGAGGAACTGGTCGAGCGGCTGATCGTGGCGACCGGTGTCAGCCGTCAGAAGGTGATCGGTGTGGGGCTCGGGGTACCGGGCCCCATCGACGTCGAATCGGGCACCCTCGGCTCCACCTCGATCCTGCCGGGCTGGACCGGCATCAACCCCGGCGACGAGCTGGCCCGGCGTCTGGGCGTACCGGTGTACGTCGACAACGACGCCAACCTCGGCGCTCTCGGCGAGCTGGTCTGGGGGAGCGGGCGCGGGGTCAGCGACCTGGCGTACATCAAGGTCGGCAGCGGCGTCGGCGCCGGTCTGGTCATCGAGGGCCAGATCTACCGCGGCCCCGGCGGCACGGCGGGCGAGATCGGGCACATCACGCTGGACGAGTCGGGCCCCGTCTGCCGCTGCGGGAACCGCGGCTGCCTGGAGACCTTCGCGGCGACCCGCTACGTACTGCCCCTGCTCCACTCCAGCCACGGCGCCGACCTGACCATGGAGCGCGTCGTCCAGCTCGCCCGCGAGGGCGACCCCGGCTGCCGCCGGGTGATCGCGGACGTCGGCCGCCACGTCGGCAGCGGCGTCGCCAACCTCTGCAACCTCCTGAACCCCAGCCGTGTGGTGCTGGGCGGCGACCTGGCGGAGGCCGGGGAGCTGGTGCTCGCGCCGATACGGGAGTCCGTCTCGCGGTACGCCATCCCGAGCGCCGCGCGGCAGCTCTCCGTGCTCCCCGGGGCGCTCGGGGGCCGGGCCGAGGTGCTGGGGGCGCTGGCGCTCGTACTGAGCGAGATGGGCGATTCGACCCTGCTGGAGAGCCCTCTTCCGGCCGCCACGCCCGCCACCTCTTCCGTATCGGCTCCCGCCTTCACTTAGATAACGGATGGCACCGTTGTCATCTCGTTAAGGATTTACTCCTTGACGCCGACAACGGACAAGAGTTGACTTCCAGCCACCTCGGCCGCAACGACGCGGCCTCGTCAGGGAGGTTTTTGAAGTGAACGCAAAGATGCGTCGCGCCGCCGTGGCCACCGTCGCCACCGCGATGGCCGTCTCCCTCGCCGCCTGCGGCAGCGCGAAGGAGTCCGGAGACAAGGCCGAAGCGTCCACGGCGGAGAAGAAGGGCCCGATCACCGTCGGGCTGCTCCTGCCGGAGAATCAGACGGCCCGGTACGAGAAGTTCGACAAGCCGCTGATCGAGAAGAAGGTCAGCGAGCTGACCGACGGCACCGGCAAGGTCGTCTACGCCAACGCCAAGCAGGACGCCACGACGCAGAGCCAGCAGGTCGAAACCATGATCACCAACAAGGTGAGCGTGCTGGTCGTCGACGCGGTCGACTCGAAGGCCATCGCCAGCTCGGTCAAGAAGGCCAAGGAGGCCGGCA
Organism: Streptomyces sp. NPDC059092; assembly: GCF_042756365.1. NCBI lineage: Bacteria > Bacillati > Actinomycetota > Actinomycetes > Kitasatosporales > Streptomycetaceae > Streptomyces > Streptomyces sp. NPDC059092. The sequence continues at coordinate 235,321 of NZ_JBHZEJ010000003.1, read as the reverse complement.
TACCGGTCGTGGCCTACGACCGGCTCGCCGAGGGCCCGATCGACGCGTACACCTCCTTCGACAACGAGGAGGTCGGCAGGGTCCAGGGCAAGGCGCTCCTGGACGAGCTGGGGGACAAGGCGAAGTCCGGCGACATCGTCATGATGAACGGCGCCAGCACCGACCCGAACGCCGCCCTGTTCAAGAAGGGCGCGCTCTCCGTCCTCGACGGCAAGGTGAACATCGGCAAGTCGTACGACACCAAGGAGTGGAAGCCGGAGAACGCCAACGCCAACATGGAAGGCGCCATCTCCGCGCTGGGCAAGGACAAGATCATCGGTGTCTACTCCGCCAACGACAGCATGGCGGGCGGCATCATCACGGCTCTCAAGAGCGGCGGCTTCAGCAAGCTCCCGCCGGTCACCGGACAGGACGCCGAACTCGCCGGCGTGCAGCGCATCGTCTCCGGTGAGCAGTTCATGAGCGTCTACAAGTCCTACCCGCAGGAGGCCGAGATCGCGGCCGAGATGGCCGTCGCGCTCGCCAAGGGCGAGAAGCTCGACTCCATCGCCAAGACCACGGTGGACAGCCCCACCACCAAGGGCGTCCCGACGGTGCTCGTCCCGGTCGTCTCGCTGACCAAGGACAACATCAACGACACCGTGATCAAGGAAGGCATCTACACGGCCGCCGAGATCTGCACCACCAAGTACAAGGCCGGCTGCGACGCGATCGGCGTCAAGTAGACCGACCGGTCTGAGACCGGCCGACCGGTCTGACACAGGCCGACCGGCCTGAGAAAGGCCCGGTCCGTACACCTGTCCGGCGCTCCGCCCGTCAACGCCCCGCAGCCAGGGCGGGGCGCCGGACGGACCCGCGACGGCCGTCGTCCCCGGCCGCCGTCGCGGGTTGTTCCGCCCGCCGGGCAACGCGCCCCGTGCGCTCGCCCGGCCGGCTCCCCCCGTTCTCTGTGCTCGACCTCCGCGCCTCCCCCCGGCGCGGCATCCCCGCCGGTCAGGCGGCGAAGGAGATGGTTCATGTGACCGCTACGCCCGTGCTGGCGTTGCGAGGGGTCTCCAAGCGGTTCGGTGCCGTCCAGGCGCTCACCGACGTAGAGCTTGAGGTCCACTCCGGCGAGGTGGTCGCCCTCGTGGGCGACAACGGCGCCGGGAAATCCACGCTGGTGAAGACCATCGCCGGCGTCCACCCCATCGATGACGGCGTCATCGAGTGGGAAGGCGGGCCCGTCTCGATCGGCCGGCCGCACGACGCCCAGAACCTGGGCATCGCGACCGTCTACCAGGACCTCGCGCTCTGCGACAACATCGATGTCGTCGGAAACCTCTACCTCGGCCGTGAGCTGCGCAGTTGGGGCGTGCTCGACGAGGTCGAGATGGAGCGCCGCGCGCGCGAGCTGCTGACAACGCTGTCGATCCGGATCCCCAGCGTCCGTATCCCGATCGCCTCGCTCTCCGGCGGCCAGCGCCAGACCGTGGCGATCGCCCGTTCCATGCTCGGCGAGCCCAAGCTCGTCATCCTCGACGAGCCGACCGCCGCCCTCGGTGTCGAACAGACCGCCCAGGTCCTCGACCTCGTCGAGCGGCTCCGGGAGCGCGGCCTCGCCGTCCTCCTCATCAGTCACAACATGGCGGACGTCAAGGCCGTCGCCGACCGGGTCGCCGTACTCAGGCTCGGCAGCAACAACGGGGTCTTCGATGTCGCGAGCACCTCGCAGGAGGAGATCATCGCCGCCATCACCGGCGCCACGGACAACGCCGTGACCCGCCGCGCTTCGCGCAACGTGGAGGTTCAGAAGTGAGTACGGACAAGACCTCCCCGTCGCTCGCCAAGAGCGCCGACGCGCAGGTCCCCGCCCAGGCCGCGGCCCCGGTCGACGCCCCGCCCGCCGCGGACGGCGCGGTCACCGCGGTCGACCCCCGGCTGCTCGTACGCGAACAGGGCTTCGCCGGCTACCTGACCGAGTTCAAGCGGAAGATACGCGCCGGCGACCTGGGCTCCATACCGGTCGTCATCGGCCTCATCGTGATCTGGGCCATCTTCCAGAGCCTCAACTCGAACTTCCTCACCGCGGGCAACCTCTCCGACATCTCCGTCGCCATGGTCGGCACCGGAATGATCTCCGTCGGGATCGTCTTCGTCCTGCTGCTCGGCGAGATCGACCTCTCGGTCGGCTCGGTCAGTGGCGTGTCCGGGGCCGTCGTCGCCGTACTGAGCGTCACGCACGGGATGAACGAGTGGCTGGCCCTGATCGTCGCCATCCTCAGCGGCGCGGTCATCGGCGCGATCCACGGCTTCTTCTTCGCCCGCGTCGGCGCCCCCGCGTTCGCCGTCACCCTGGCGGGGCTGCTCTTCTGGTCCGGCTTCATGCTCCAGATCCTCGGCAGCAACGGCACGATCAACCTCGACTCCGAGGGCGTGGTCGCCCAGCTCACCAGCTACTACTTCACCGATGTCGCGGCAGCCTACGGTCTCGCCGTCGTCGCGGTCGCCGCGTACTTCCTCACGGCGTTCCTCGACAACCGCCGGCGCGAGGCGGCCGGGGTCCCGTCCCGCCCGCTCAGCGAGATCCTGCTGCGCAGCGGACTGCTCGCCGTCCTCTCCTTCGGTGTGGCGATCCTCTACAACCAGTACAAGGGCCTGCCCCTGGCGGTCGTGATCTTCCTCCTGGTGCTCGTCGTCACCGACTTCGTGCTGCGCCGCACCTCGTACGGCCGGAAGGTCTTCGCCCTCGGCGGCAGCGTCGAGGCATCCCGCCGCGCGGGCATCAACGTCACCCTGATCCGGATCTCGGTCTTCTCGATCGCCGGTACGTTCGCGGCGGTCGGCGGCCTCTTCATCGCCTCCAAGATCGCCTCGGCCAACCAGGGTGCGGGCAGCGGCGACCTGCTGATGAACGCGATCGCGGCGGCCGTCATCGGCGGCACCAGCCTCTTCGGCGGCCGGGGCCGCACGTGGAACGCGCTGCTCGGTGTGCTGGTGATCGTCTCCATCCAGTACGGCCTGGCCCTCCAGGGCATCGCCTCGGCGATCCAGTTCATGATCACCGGTGCGGTGCTCCTGGCGACCGTCGTCATCGACGCCGTCACCCGCAAGACCCAGAAGACCGCGGGCCGCGCCTGACCCGGCGGTACGTACGCGACACCGCCCGGCACCCGGCCGACCACCGGGTGCCGGGCGGCGTCATGTCCACGCGTCGAGGGTGCGCCGATACGACGTACCGATATGACGTGTATGCGGCCGAACGGGTGACGCGGAATGCACCGCCCGCGATCCGTCCGCCCGAGCGGAACATTAGACTCTGCGGATCGGCAGGGGCTTGACGGCTCATACACATAGGCGCAAGGAGGCACGGGTGACGATGCTGACCCGCATCAGGGGACCGCGCGATCTGGACCGGCTGGGCCCGGAGCAGCTTCAGGAGCTGGCCGGCGAGATCCGCTCGTTTCTCGTGGACGCGGTCTCCAAGACCGGCGGCCACCTCGGCCCCAACCTCGGAGTCGTCGAGCTGACCATCGCCCTGCACCGTGTGTACGACTCCCCGAAGGACAAGGTCCTCTTCGACACGGGTCACCAGTCGTACGTGCACAAGCTGCTCACCGGGCGTCAGGACTTCTCGAAGCTGCGGAGCAAGGGCGGCCTCTCCGGCTACCCCTCCCGCGCCGAGTCCGACCACGACATCATCGAGAACTCCCACGCCTCCACCGTCCTGGGCTGGGCCGACGGCCTCGCCAAGGCCAACGAGGTCCTGCGGAAGGACGACCACGTCGTCGCGGTGATCGGGGACGGCGCCCTCACCGGCGGCATGGCCTGGGAGGCGCTGAACAACATCGCCGCCGCCAAGGACCGCCCCCTCGTCATCGTCGTCAACGACAACGAGCGGTCGTACGCGCCGACCATCGGCGGCCTCGCGACCCACCTGGCGACCCTGCGGACCACCGACGGATACGAGCGCTTCCTGGCCCGCGGCAAGGACCTCCTGGAGCGCACCCCGGTCGTCGGCCGCCCCCTGTACGACACGCTGCACGGCGCCAAGAAGGGTCTCAAGGACTTCATCGCCCCGCAGGGCATGTTCGAGGACCTCGGCCTCAAGTACGTCGGACCCATCGACGGCCACGACATCGAGGCCCTGGAGTCCGCGCTGCTGCGCGCCAAGCGCTTCGGCGGCCCGGTCATCGTGCACTGCATCACGGAGAAGGGCCGCGGCTACGAGCCGGCCGAGCAGGACGAGGCCGACCACTTCCACGGCATCGGGCCCATCCATCCCGACACCGGGCTGCCCATCGCCGCCGGCGGTATGGACTGGACCTCGGTCTTCGGCGAGGAGATGGTCAAGCTCGGCCACGAGCGCGAGGACATCGTCGCGATCACCGCCGCCATGCTCCAGCCCGTCGGCCTGGAGAAGTTCGCGAAGGCGTTCCCCGACCGCGTCTACGACGTCGGCATCGCCGAGCAGCACGGCGCGGTCTCCGCGGCGGGCCTCGCCACCGGCGGGGCGCACCCGGTCTTCGCCCTCTACGCGACCTTCCTCAACCGCGCCTTCGACCAGGTCCTGATGGATGTCGCCCTGCACCGCTGCGGAGTGACGTTCGTCCTGGACCGGGCCGGGGTCACCGGCACCGACGGCGCCTCGCACAACGGCATGTGGGACATGTCGATGCTCCAGTGCGTGCCAGGACTGCGGATCGCGGCCCCCCGCGACGCCGACCAGGTACGCGCCCAGCTCCGCGAGGCCGTCGCGGTCGAGGACGCCCCGACCGTGGTCCGCTACTCCAAGGGCGCGGTCGGCCCGGCCGTCGCCGCCCTCGGCCGGATCGGCGGCATGGACGTGCTGCGCAGGCCCGAGGGGGGCACGGCCGATGTGCTGCTCGTCTCCGTCGGCGCGCTCGCCCCGATGTGCCTGGAGATCGCCGCGCTCCTGGACAAGCAGGGCATCACGACGACGGTCGTCGACCCGCGCTGGGTCAAACCGGTGGACGAGGCGCTCGCCCCGCTCGCCGAGCAGCACCGCGTCGTCGTCACCGTCGAGGACAACGGCCGCGTCGGCGGCGTCGGCTCGGCCGTCGCGCAGGCGCTGCGGGACGCCGGGGTCGACGTACCGCTGCGGGACTTCGGTATTCCGCCGCGCTTCCTCGACCACGCCTCCCGCAAGGAGGTCATGGCCGAGATCGGGCTGACCGCGCCGGACATCGCCCGCCAGGTCACCGGTCTGGTCGCGAAGCTCGACGGCCGGCTGGCCGACGCGCCCGCCGAGGTCGCCCGCGACTGACACCCCGCGCGACTGACACCCCCGGCCCCCGCCCCCGCTGCGGGGTCCGCCCCCCTCCGCGCCTTTTGGCGCTATGGGGCGGTTGCCACCACCGTGCCTGGGGGGGCCCAACGGCCCATCCGTGTGAATTGCGCCGACACCGGGTACCCGGGGCCCGCAGCCTCTCGATCATTGCCGGATGAACGCGCACACGGAGGTACGCCGGTGAGTACGCAGCAGGACCCGGGACCGGCCCAAAGTGGGCTTTTCCGTACAAAAAACGTAGAACAGTCGATCCGCGACACCGAAGAGCCCGAGTACGCGCTCAAGAAGACCCTCTCCGCGCTCGACCTGACGGTCTTCGGCGTCGGAGTGATCATCGGCACCGGCATCTTCGTGCTGACCGGCGTCGTCGCCAAACAGACCGCGGGACCCGCCACCGCACTCGGCTTCGTCGTCGCGGGCATCGTCTGCGCGCTGGCCGCGCTCTGCTACGCCGAGTTCGCCTCGACCGTGCCGGTCGCCGGATCCGCGTACACCTTCTCGTACGCCTCCCTCGGCGAACTGCCCGCCTGGATCATCGGCTGGGACCTCGTCCTGGAACTCGCGCTCGGCTGCGCGGTGGTCGCCGTCGGCTGGTCCGGGTACGTGCGCTCCCTGCTCGGCAACGCCGGGGCGAGCCTGCCCGACTACCTGTCCGGCACCCAGAACGGGAAGTTCGGCTTCGACCTCCTGGCCTTCCTGCTCGTCCTCGTCCTGACCGCGATCCTCGTCGCCGGGGTGAAACTCTCCTCGCGGATCACCGGCGTCATCGTCGCCGTCAAGGTCACCGTCGTCCTGCTCGTGATCATCGTCGGCGCCTTCTTCATCAACGGTGCCAACTACAAGCCGTTCATCCCGCCGGCCGAGGAGAGCAAGGGCGGTGGCGGACTGACCGCGCCGATCATCCAGCTCATGGCCGGCTACACCCCCACCAACTTCGGCGTCATGGGGATCTTCACCGCCGCAGCCGTCGTCTTCTTCGCCTTCATCGGCTTCGACATCGTCGCGACCGCCGCCGAGGAGACCCGCAACCCGCAGCGCGACGTACCGCGCGGCATCCTCGGCTCGCTCCTCATCTGCACCGTGCTCTACGTCGCCGTGTCGCTCGTCGTCACCGGCATGCAGCACTACAGCGAACTGTCCGTGGACGCCCCGCTCGCCGACGCGTTCAAGGCCGTCGGCCACCCCTTCTGGGCCGGCCTGATCAGCTTCGGCGCGGCCGTCGGACTCACCTCGGTCTGCATGATCCTGCTGCTCGGCCAGACCCGGGTCTTCTTCGCGATGAGCCGGGACGGACTGCTCCCGAGGACCTTCTCCCACGTCCACCCGAAGTTCGGCACGCCCTACCGCTCCACCCTCCTCCTCGGGCTGATCGTCGCGATCGTCGCGGGCTTCACCTCCATCGAGGAGCTGGCCGAGCTCGTCAACATCGGCACCCTGTTCGCCTTCATCGTGGTCGCGCTCGGCGTCGTCATCCTGCGCCGCAAGCGCCCGGACCTGCCGCGTTCCTTCCGCACCCCGCTGGTGCCCTGGGTGCCCATCGCGTCCGTCCTGGCCTCCCTGTGGCTGATGCTCAACCTGCCCGCCGAGACCTGGCTGCGCTTCGGCGTCTGGATGGTCATCGGCTGCGTCGTGTACTTCGTGTACGGACGCGGGCACAGCCGCATCAACACGCCCCGCTGACACCCGGCCGAGCCCCGGACACACCCCGGGCGGGCCCGCGCGCTACGCGGGCTCGTCCGGCGGTTCCCGTACGGTCCTCGGCCCCGCGCACCGCGCCCCGTACGCCGCGACCCGCAGCCGCAGCTCCCGGTCCGCCGTGACCACGACACAGCCGGCCCCGTCCCGCGCCGCGCCCGCGACGAGTTCCACGATCCGGTCGTCGCCGCTGCCGGCCGCCGGTTCGACCCGTACCCCCGGCACCGACTCGACGCCCCGGGCCGCGCCCTCCACGACGAGCACGACCTCGACGGGGCCGGGCTGCCCGGCCACCCCGTCCACCGCGAACGGTACGAGGGAGTCACGCAGCCGTTCCGTGGCCCCGCGCCGGTCGCGCCACCATCCGTCGGGGACGGAACCGACCACATTCGCCGCGTCGACGATCAGCTTGTTCAGCACCATCGCAGCGTGCCACAGCCACCGCGCGGCGTCCGCCCGCCGAGCCGGGCGGATTCGGGCAGGGCGGCCCCGGGCGGGGGAGGCCACCGGCTCCCGCCGCGCACCCGCGCGTACTATCGTCGTCTGGGTTTTCTCGTGCTCGGGAAGGTGGCGGCGGGCCATGGCACCGAGGTCCGGACGGACGTCGAAACGGTCGGGGGACGGCGGGGAGGACATCGCGCCGGCCACCCCGCCGGTCACCGACCCGCACCCCGCCCCCGCCGCGCCGGCCACGGAGGCATCGCTCCCCCCGACCACCGGCTGGCTGCTGCGCGGCAAGGACGGCAGACTGACGGCGTACGCCGCCACCCCGGGCGCGGTCCTCCGCTGGACCGAGACCCGGGCCGGCGGCCCCGACTGGCACGGCCCCGAACCGCTGCCGCTCGCCGGGCTCCTGCCGTACGTGTCGGTGGCGCAGAGCGCCGGGGGCTTCGTCCATCTGCTGGGGGTACGGGACCGGCCGGGCGCCGGGGGAGCCGCCGAGCGCGATCTCGTCGAGGCCGTCCAGTTCCAGACGGGCCGGCCGCTGCGGGACTGGCAGTCGGTGGGCAATCCGCACGGCAAGGACCGCGCGAAGGGCGCCAGGATCGGCATGCCGTCCGCCGTCCTGGACACCACCGGCTCGATGCACCTGTTCGTACGCAACGCCAACGGCGGCCTCTCCGCCAAGCACCAGTCGCCCACCGGCCGCTGGCAGCCCTGGGGCGGCGCCAACGCAGCGGACACCACCCTGACCGGTGAGGCCTCCGCCGCCGTCACCGACCGCGGGGCCATCGACATCCTCGTCCCCGCGGGCGGCGGCACGGTGCGCTGGCTGCGCGGCAGACCCGACGCGAAACTGGAGCGCGCCGAGGAGGAACCGGCGGCGGACATCGCCCACGGCACGGTCACCGCCGAGCGCACCGGCACCGGCGGGCTCACCCGCTTCTGGCGCGACGCGGACGACTCCACCGTCCGCGCCTGGCGCCCGGGGAGCGCACCCGCGTCCCTCGGCGGCCCCGGCACCGGCCCGCTCGCCCCGCTCCGTACGCCCGTCGACGGGTACGACTGCACGATCCTGGCCGGGCGCGGCCCCGACGGCCGCCTCCAGGTCGCCGCGTACCCCACCGAGGACGAGCACGCGGGGCTGCACTGGACCCCCACCGGCGACCCCTGCGCGGGCGCCCCGGCGCTCGCCCTGGACGGTACGGGACGGGTGGTCCTGGCCTGCCTCGGACTCGACGGAGCCCTGCGCGTCACCCGGCAGAAGGACGAGACGGGCCTGGCGCTGGAGGCGTGGCGGCGGATCTGACGCCGGCTCCGCTCAGGCGGGCGGCGCCGGGGAGCCGGGCGGCCCGGGGCGCGGCCCCCTGTCCCGGGCGACGAGTTCTTCGAGACGGTCGAACCGCCGATGCAGGGAGCGTAGTTCCCGTACCGCGTCCGTCCGCCCTTCGGCCTCCACCTGCTCAAGGGCCCTCGCCACGCGGCGGGCACGGCGCGCGGCGCTGCCGACGAACCAGGTGGCGAGGGACGCGGTGACGATGCTGAAGACCGAGATCCCGACGAGCATCACGACGCCGGCGACGACCCGTCCTGGCACGGTCACCGGATACAGATCCCCGTACCCGACGGTGGTGGCGGTCTCGACCGACCACCACAGCGCGAGCGGGAACGAGGTGATGGTCGCCTTGGGAGCCGAGGACTCGAACGGAACGATGATCCAGGAGCCGAGCACCAGGACGACGACGACCCCCACGAGCGCCCACGCGGAGGCCTTCACGTGCAGCCGCTGCCAACGCCCCCCACGCAGCAGCTTGCGCAGTACATAGAACGGCGAAAACGGAGGCATGGGCCGAAAGTAGCCATTCCGGGCCCGGCCGGCCGACAGGACACACCCCCCGCCCGCCGGGTGATGTCGGCCGGGACGGGGCCCACTCGGCTCACCCGCCACGCTCCCATCCGTTTCCCACCACGCCCCCATCGGGTTCCCACCGGGCCACAACCTCCGCCCGCCACAGTTGGCCACGTACGCACCACCACGCACTCACGGAGGAGGCTCTCCTTGCTGTCACTGGTCAAGCGGGCCGGCGTCATCGCCGCCGCCGTCCTGGGGGCCGTCGTGTCGGCACCCCACGCGTCGGCCGCCGCCGACCCCCCGGCGGTGAAGTTCACCAACCAGCGGAGCGCGCTGTGCATCAGGCTCCAGGACGGTGCGCTGATCAGCGACTGCTACGGCACATCGGGCGAGATGAACTGGACGCTCGTCCCGATCGCCACCGCCCCGATCGAGTACCGCTACATCAGAAGCACCTTCAACGGCTCGTGCCCCGCCGTCTCGGACGGCGTCCTCACCATGTCGTCGGCCGGCTGCGCCCCCGGCAGCGGAACGACGCGGATGTGGCAGATCGTGCGCTACGAACCCGGTACCCCGCCCGCGGGGATGGCGGGCGTACGGATGGAGAGCATCGTCGGCAGGAAGTGCATGGACACGGACGCCGCCGCCGACTGGGCGATCGTCGCGAGCACCTGTAGCAACACCTCCACGTCCCAGCAGTGGAACATTCCGCTGAGCTCATTCAACGCACTCTTCGGCTGACGGAGGCGGACTGCTGTGAGATCACGGTTCCCACACCCCCTGAGACTGCTCCCGGCCCTGCTCGCGGCGCTCGGACTGGTCCTCCTGACATCACCGGGACCCGCCGCCGCGGACACCTCCGTGACGAGGCTGACCAACGGCTACAGCAACGGGTGTCTCCAGGGGCAGGGCGAGGCGAAGACGGTGGCGTCCCGCTGTACGGGCTTCCTCCAGGACCTGGAATGGGTCTTCTCGCCCGTCCCCGGCATGCCCGCCTCCCACAAGTTCGTCAAGCTCAGCGCCTTCGCCGCACCCGGCGAGTGCCTGGACAACAACGGCTCCCGCATCTACGTCCTGCTCTGCAACGGCGGCCCGCACCAGCAGTGGATCGTCACCCGCTTCCAGACGGCGCCCCCGGCGGGCGGCGAGGTCGGCGTCCGGCTGAAGAACGTCGCGACGGGCGTCTGCGCGGACACCACCCTGACCAACTTCAGCGGCTGGAAGATCTATCCGAACAGCACCTGCAACGACGGCGCCTACCAGCAGTGGAACATCACCGCCGCCGCGGCGGGCGGTCTCGCGGAGACGTACCAGGGCACGGCCTCGCACGCGGGGATGACCTGGACGGTGCTCAACCAGCGCTCCGACGGGGTGGTACAGGTGGGCCGGGACGAGGAGCGCTCGGACCCGTACAACGGTGACACCCCGGCCGCCGCCTCGCTGCCGGTGCTGTGTCTGCGCGTGGACGGCCGGGCGGCACCGGCCGGCATCCCGGCCACGGGGGCGCACAGCTGGGCCAAGGGCGAGGTCAGGGCCACGCCCGCGGTACGCGGCGCCGACCTGGTCAGCCGTACCGTGGCCGACACCGTCTGCCAGTCGTACTTCGGCGGCGGCTGGCGGATGGCCGAGTTCCACGACGGGGGCGGCTGGTCGCTCTGGGCCACCGGAACCCTTCCGACCGGAGTGCGCTTCTGGACGGCGATCAACGACCAGAGCGCCAATCCCTGGAACTGACGGGCGAGGGGGAACGGGGGGAACGGGGGATGGGGGAAAGGGGGGAGGAGGACCGGCGTCCGGTGCGCGTTCACCGGACGCCGGTCCTCCCGCGCGTCCGCGGCTGAAGGGACCGGAGGGTGTCAGGGCGGAACGCCGGGTCAGGGCGCGGCGGTCAGCTCGGCCAGCCTGCGCCGTGAGCGCTGCGCCCAGCGCACGCAGCCGAGTTCACCGTTGTGCCGGACCGCCCCGCGCATCAGCGTTGCCGCCGCCGTACGCTCGCCCGCGACCGCCGCGACCTCGGCGAGGAAGTGGTCGATGGAGCCCCAGCAGAGCATCGCGGAACCGGTGGTGACGGCGCGCCCGGCGTACGGGAGCAGCCGCTCCAGCGCCCACCGGCAGGACCGTACGTCACCGCAGAGCGCCCAGGTGTACGCGCGCAGGACCATCTGGAGGAGCCAGAGCCAGTCGTGCGGCGGCTCGGGCAGCGCCTCGGCGGGCGGACAGTACGTACCGGCCTCGGCCAGACGGCCCTGGAGCGCGAGGACGAGACCGAGGTGCTCCGGGGTGATCGGGGTGCCGGGGCGGTGGGACGCGAGGACGAGCGACTCCATCTCGTCGTACCGGTCCGCGTCCAGCAGCCAGGAGACCCGGTGGGCGAAGAGCGCGGGCTCGGCGCCCCAGGCGGCCTGCTGGTGGTGCCGGTACGCCTGCCCCGCCAGCCGCTCCGCCGCCGGCAGGTCCCCGGCCAGGCCGTGGCGAAGCGCCGCCCACCAGCGCAGATGGGCGTCTATCTCGGGCAGTCTGACCCGCTGGTTGGCGGCGGCGCAGTCATCGATGTCGCGCTGGGCGCCGGGCATGTCACCCGCTTCCAGCCGGGTCAGGGCCCGGCGCAGGAGCAGCATGGGCATCCAGTCGGGGCTCACGCCGGGACGTCCGGCCAGGTCCAGCTGCTCCTCTACCAGGCGCTGTCGCTCGGCGAGGGTGTCCGGATGGCGTACGGCCTGGTGGCGCAGGTGCAGCGCACGGAGCAGCAAGGTGTCGTCGCCGAGCCTGCGGGCCATCTCCACCGCTTCCGCCGAGAGCCGTGCCTTCGCCACGAGCCCGTCGGCGCCGGGGGAGTCCGGTGTGGCGGCGGCGGCCCCCGCGCCGGCGAAGTACCGTTCGGCCGCGAGCGCCGCGAGGGCCAGGCAGCGCAGCGGCGAATCCTTCGGGGGCAGCATGTGTACGGCGTCGCGCAGCGCCGTCAGCACGGTGTCGTGCGAACTGCCGTACTCCCGTACCGGAGTGAAGGTCTCGATGGTGTGAACGGTCGCGGCCCGTGCCAGGGCCTCCGGGTCGGCCAGTTCACGGGCGAGGCCGATGGCGCGGTCCAGGGCCAGGACCGATTCGGCGCGCAGGGCGCCGCGACAGCACAACCGCCCCCAGCGCAGGACCAGTTCGAAGAGCCGCCGGGTCTCCTCGGCGCTGGTGGGGACGGCGTACGTGTCGATGACGCCGATCGCGGCCTCGACGAGCCCGGCCGCGTGCCGGTGGGCGTAGACGCGCTCGGCCCGCTCCGCGGCGGCCGTGACGGCGGCGAGGGCCTGCTCGGCGTGGCCGACCGGGGCCGCGGCGAGCCGGTGGAACGCGACCGCGTCGAGCAGTTCGGTGGCTCCGCCGGTGCCCCGGGCCACCCGGCGTTCCAGGGCGTCGGCCACGCGGGCGTGCAGGCGCGCCCGGCGGACCCGGGAGAGCGAGTTGCGGAGCGTGTCGCGGATCAGGGCGTGGCCGAACCGGTAGTGGCCGACGGGCCCGGTCTCCACGACCAGACCCCACGCGACCCCGGCCTCCAGGATGTCCAGGAGCCGGTCCGTCCCCGTGCCGGCCGCCTCCGCGACCACGTCGAGGGCGAAGCGCTCGCCGAGTACGGCCGCGACCCGCAGCGCGTCCTCGGCGCCCTCGGGAAGGCGCCGCAGCCGGTGCCGGATGAGGTCCCGGGTCCCCTCGGGCAGCGCGTCCGCCAGCGTCGCGGCCTCCGCTCCGGCCTCGGGCAGCAGCTTCGCCAGTTCCGCGACGTGGAAGGGCACACCGCCGCAGCGCCGGTGGACGACCGCGGCCAGCCGCGGATCCGTACCGGGGCCGGTGTGCGCGGCGAGCATCTGGGCCACCTCCGCCTCGGTGAGCCGGGCCAGCGGGTGGCGGGTCACCCAGTCACCGGTCAGCCTGGCCACCACGGAGGCGGCGGAGTCGTCGAGTTCGGGGCCCTCACGACTGGTGACCAGGACGAGGAGCGGCAGTTCCGGCACCATCGTGGCCAGGACGCGCAGCACACTCACCGAGTCGGGATCGGCCCAGTGCAGGTCCTCAAGGACCACCAGGAAGGGCCGCGTCCGCGCCGCGCGGACCAGCCGTTCGACCATCATCGCGGGGGTCCCGGAGCGCCCGCCGCCGGGGCCGGTGGTGGCGTCCGTGGCCGTACCGGGCGCGGCGGCGCGCAGCACCTCCAGCCAGGGCCACAGGGCGGGCACGCCCTCCCCGTCGGGACAGCGGCCGACGACGGCGGTGATCCCGGCCAGGGCGGCCCGCGCGGTCGCCGCCTCGGCGATCCGGGTCTTGCCGATGCCCGGCTCCCCGGTGACCGTCATCAGCCCGCCACGGCCGTCCGCCAGCGCCGCCAGCGCCCGGTCCACGTCGGCCAGCACCTCCTGCCGCCCGGCGAGCGCGGAGCCACCCACCGGACCAGGGACGGAGACGGCGACGGGCGCGGCGTCCGGCACCGGCGACGCTTCCGGTACGGGCGGGGCCGCGTCGGGGGTGAGACCCGGCGTCAGATCCAGGTCGGGGTCCTGGTGGAGAATGGCCTGTTCCAGTCGGCGCAGCCGCCGGCCCGGCTCCACGCCGAGGTGCTCGTCGAGCATCCGGCGGGCGTCACGCAGCGCGGCCAGCGCGTCGGCCTGCCGGTCGGACCGGTAGAGGGCGAGCGCCAGCAGCTCCCAGCGCCGCTCACGCAGCGGTTCCGCCGCGACCAGCGAACGCAGCTCCGCGGCGGCGGACTCGGGCCGCCCTGCCGCCAACTGGGCCCCGCAGCGCCACTCCTGCGCGGTGAGCCGCAGCTCCTCCAGCCGGTCGGCCTCCAGCGCGGCGAACGGCTCCCTGCCGAACTCCCCGTAGGCCGCGCCGCGCCAGAGCGCCAGCGCCCGGTCGAGTTCGGCGAGGGCGTCGAGCGGCCTGCCGGCGGCCAGCCGCAGCCGGCCCGCCTCCGCCAGTGTGCCGAAGCGCGCCGCGTCGTACTGCTCGGGCAGGACGCGCAGCCGGTACCCGGCCTCGACACTGACCAGTACCTTCCCGGCCTCGCGCGGTGGCCGGTCCGGTTCGAGCGCGCGCCGCAGATGGGCGACGTAGGAGCGCAGGGTGCTGACCGCGGACGGCGGCGGGTCGTCTCCCCACACGCTGTCCACGAGCCGCGCCACGGGGACCACGCTCCCGGCGTCGACCAACAGCGCCGTCAGCACCCGCCGTTGCTTGGCGCCCCCCAACTCCACCGTCCGGCCACCGACCTGCACCTCCACCGTGCCCAGCACCGCCCACCACACAGCGGTGAACGTAGCCCGCGGGGGCGGCGTCGATCAACGGCCCGTCGATCAACTCGCCTTCAAACGAACGGTTGTTGGCTCAGACACCACACTCGGGCACGCGGAACGGGCCGTACGGAGCATCCCGTACGACCCGTCGACCCGCCCTGCTCTGCCAGGTCCGCCCTGTCAGGTCCGGCCTGTCAGGTCCGCCCTGTCAGGTCCGGCCTGTCAGGTCTGCCCTGCCAGGACCGGGACCCGTGTTCGGCGCGCTACGCCGGTACGCTCGCCACACCCGGCGCCAGGAACGGCTTGCCGTTCACCCGCTCCGAGACGCCCTCGCGGTCCAGGTACGGGGTGACGCCTCCCAGGTGGAAGGGCCAGCCCGCGCCCGTGATCAGACACAGGTCGATGTCCCGCGCCTCGGCGACGACGCCCTCGTCCAGCATCAGACCGATCTCCTGGGCGACCGCGTCCAGGACCCGTTCGCGTGTCTGCTCCTCGGTCAGCACGGTGTCGCCCTGCTTGAGCAGCGCCGCGACCTCCGGGTCCAGCTCCGGCGCGCCGGAGTCGTACACGTAGAAGCCGCGCTTGCCCGCCTTGACCACCGCGGCCAGGTTCTCCGAGACCGTGAAGCGGTCCGGGAACGCGCCGTGCAGCGTCTCGGAGACATGCAGACCGATCGCCGGGCCGACCAGCTCCAGCAGGACCAGCGGGGACATCGGCAGCCCCAGCGGCTCCACCGCGCGCTCCGCCACCTCCACCGGGGTGCCCTCGTCGATGACGTTCTGGATCTCACCCATGAAGCGGGTGAGGACCCGGTTGACGACGAACGCCGGGGCGTCCTTCACCAGGACCGCGGTCTTCTTCAGCTTCCTCGCCACCCCGAACGCGGTGGCCAGCGCCGCGTCATCGGTCCGCTCGCCGCGCACGATCTCCAGCAGCGGCAGGATCGCGACCGGGTTGAAGAAGTGGAAGCCGACGACCCGTTCGGGGTTCTTCAGCTTCGACGCCATCTCGGAGACCGACAGCGACGAGGTGTTCGTGGCGAGGATCGCGTGCGCCGGGGCGACCGCCTCGACCTCCGCGAACACCTTCTGCTTGACGCTCATCTCCTCGAACACGGCCTCGATGACGAAGTCCGCGTCAGCGAACCCCTCGGCCTTGTCCAGCACACCCGAGACCAGGCCCTTGAGCCGGTTGGCCTTGTCCTGGTTGATCCGCGACTTCAGCAGCAGCTTGTCGATCTCGGCGTGGACATAGCCCACGCCCTTGTCGATCCGGTCCTGGTCGATGTCGGTCAGTACGACCGGCACCTCAAGACGGCGCAGGAACAGCAGCGCGAGCTGCGAGGCCATCAGCCCCGCGCCCACGACACCCACCTTGGTGACCGGGCGGGCCAGCGACTTGTCCGGGGCGCCGGCCGGCCGCTTGGCGCGCTTCTGCACCAGGTTGAACGCGTAGATCCCCGAGCGCAGTTCACCACCCATGATCAGGTCGGCGAGGGCCTGGTCCTCGGCGTCGAAGCCCGCCTGGAGATCGCCGTCCTTCGCCGCCGCGATGATGTCCAGCGCGCGGTACGCGGCCGGGGCCGCGCCGTGCACCTTGGAGTCCGCGACGGACCGTCCGCGCGCCACGGCCGCGTCCCAGGCCTCGCCCCGGTCGACCTCGGGGCGTGCGACCGCCACCTCGCCCTTGAGCACCGCCGCCGTCCAGAGCAGCGACTGCTCCAGGAAGTCCGCGCCGTCGAAGAGCGCGTCGGCGATCCCCAGGTCGTAGACCTGACCGCCCTTGAGCTGCTTGTTCTGGTTGAGCGAGTTCTCGATGACGACCGAGACCGCGCGCTCGGCGCCGATCAGGTTCGGCAGCAGTGTGCAGCCGCCCCAGCCGGGCACCAGGCCGAGGAAGACCTCCGGCAGCGAGAACGCGGGCAGCGCCGCCGAGACCGTACGGTACGTGCAGTGCAGCCCGACCTCGACGCCGCCGCCCATCGCCGCGCCGTTGTAGTACGCGAAGGTCGGCACGGGCAGCGCGGCGATCCGCTTGAAGACCTCGTGGCCGCCCCGGCCGATCGCCAGCGCGTCCTCGTGGCGCTTCAGCAGCTCCACGCCCTTGAGGTCGGCACCGACCGCGAAGATGAACGGCTTGCCGGTGATGCCCACACCGACGATCGCCCCCTCGGACGCCTCCCGCCCGACCTGGTCGAGCGCGGCGTCGAGGTTGGCCAGCGACTGCGGGCCGAACGTCGTCGGCTTCGTGTGGTCGAGGCCGTTGTCCAGCGTGATGAGCGCGAACCGCCCCGCCCCCGCCGGGAGTTCGAAGTGGCGTACGTGCGCCTGGGTGACGAGCTCGCCGGGGAACAGCTCGGCCGCGCCCTTCAGGAGTTCAGCGGTGCTCACTTGGTGCCTCCGTCGAAGTGCGGGTTCTCCCAGATGACCGACGCGCCCATGCCGAAGCCGACGCACATCGTGGTCAGGCCGTAACGGACCTGCGGCTGTGCCTCGAACTGCCGGGCGAGCTGGGTCATCAGCCGCACGCCGGAGGAGGCCAGCGGGTGGCCGAACGCGATCGCGCCGCCGTACTGGTTGACGCGCTCGTCGTCGTCCGCGACACCGTAGTGGTCGAGGAACGCCAGCACCTGCACGGCGAACGCCTCGTTGATCTCGAACAGACCGATGTCCCCGATCGAGAGACCGGCCTTGGCGAGGGCCTTCTCGGTCGCCGGGATCGGGCCGTACCCCATCACCTCGGGTTCGACACCCGCGAAGGCGTACGACACGAGCCGCATCCTGACCGGCAGCCCCTGCTCGCGCGCGAAGTCCTCGGCGGCGATCAGCGAGGCGGTGGCACCGTCGTTCAGCCCCGCCGCGTTGCCCGCCGTGACCCGGCCGTGCGGCCGGAACGGGGTCTTCAGACCGGCCAGCATCTCCCGCGTCGTACCCGGCCGCATGGGCTCGTCGGCGGTGGCCAGCCCCCAGCCGGTCTCCCCGGTCGCCGGGTCGGTACGGCGGATCGAGATCGGCACCAGGTCCTGCTGGATCGAGCCGTTGGCGTACGCCTTGGCGGCCTTCTCCTGCGAGCGCACCGCGTACTCGTCCGCGCGCGCCTTGGTGAGGTGCGGGAAGCGGTCGTGCAGATTCTCCGCCGTCATGCCCATGAACAGCGCGGAGTCGTCGACGAGCTTCTCGGAGACGAACCGCGGGTTCGGGTCGACGGCCTCACCCATCGGGTGCCGGCCCATGTGCTCGACACCGCCCGCCACGACGACGTCGTACGCGCCGAAGGCGATGGAGCCCGCGGTGGAGGTCACGGCGGTCAGCGCGCCCGCGCACATACGGTCGATCGAATAACCGGGCACGGACTGGGGCAGCCCCGCGAGGATTCCCGCGGTACGGCCGAGCGTGAGGCCCTGGTCGCCGATCTGCGTGGTCGCGGCGACGGCCACCTCGTCGATCCGGGCGGGATCGAGGTCCGGGTTGCGGCGCAGCAGCTCCCGGATCGCCTTGACGACGAGGTCATCGGCGCGGGTCTCGTGGTACATGCCCTTCGGGCCCGCCTTGCCGAACGGGGTGCGGACGCCGTCGACGAAGACGACATCCCTGACGGTACGAGGCACGATGGCTCTCCTCCAGGGTGCGGGGTGGCACTGCGGGAAGCACGCCGTGGACGTGCTTCCCTCCCCATGCTACTTACCAGTAACCATGTTGCCCAGTCCTACTTGTTTTTTGAGGCTCGGTTCGCCTCCGGGGTGCTTGCTGTACTCATCAGCGGCCTCCGGCCGCTGGCACCGCCGACGGTCGGCCGTGCGCGGTTCGCTCGTTCCTGACGAAGGCGCGCCCACGCGGCGGAGCCGCGTATGGAGCACAGCCTCTCCTGCGGCGCCGACGCGCCGGCGCACCCCGGGCCAGGCGGTGCGGCGCCGGAATCTTCGGCCCGTGTGCGTGCCTGGCCGGCGAGTGAGCCGAAGGGGCACGCCGCTGTCGAAAGGGAGAGCGCGCGCAGGCCCCGAGGCACGAGGGGTCGAGCACGGTCGACCGTCGACAGTGGCATAAGGCGCCCCGGAGGCGAACCGAGCCTCTAAACAAGAAGCGCCTGCGTCAGGAGGGGGGCCACCAGGTCCACCTGCCATGGGCGGGCCCCGTGGCCGGTCAGGGCTGCCGCCACGTTCTCCTCCGTCGGGTCCTGTGGCGGTTCCCAGCAGACCCGGCGGACCGTGTCGGGGGTGATCAGGTTCTCCTGCGGCATGGTGATCCGCTCGGCCAGTTCCGAGACGGCCGCGCGTGCCGCGGACAGGCGGGCGGCGGCTTCCGGGTCCTTGTCCGCCCAGGAGCGGGGCGGCGGCGGGCCGGTGAGGGGCTGGCCGGGCTGGGGCAGCTCGGTGTCGGGGAGGGCCTTCGCCCGGTCGACGGCCGCCTGCCACTGTTCGAGCTGGCGTCTGCCCATCCGGTGGCCGAACCCGGGCAGCGCCGTCAGTGTCTGTACGGTCGCGGGCAGCGACAGCGACGCCTCGATGATCGCGGTGTCGCTGAGCACCTTGCCGGGGGAGACGTCGCGCCGCTGCGCGACCTGGTCACGGATCGTCCACAGCTCCCGTACGACGGCCATCTGCCGGCGGCGGCGCACCTTGTGCATGCCCGAGGTGCGGCGCCACGGGTCCTTGCGCGGCGGCGCGGGCGGGGCGGAGGCGATCGCGTCGAACTCCTGGTGCGCCCAGTCGAGCTTGCCCTGCCGGTCCAGTTCCTTCTCCAGCGCGTCCCGCAGGTCGACGAGGAGCTCCACGTCGAGCGCGGCGTACCGCAGCCAGGGCTCGGGGAGTGGGCGGGTCGACCAGTCGACGGCGGAGTGGCCCTTCTCCAGGGCGTACCCGAGGACGCTCTCGACCATCGCGCCGAGGCCGACCCGGGGGAAGCCCGCGAGGCGGCCGGCGAGCTCCGTGTCGAAGAGCCGGGTGGGGATCATGCCTATTTCGCGCAGGCAGGGCAGGTCCTGGGTCGCCGCGTGCAGGATCCACTCCGTACCGGAGAGGGCGTCGCCGAGTCCGGAGAGGTCGGGGCAGCCGACCGGATCGATCAGCGCCGTGCCCGCGCCCTCGCGGCGGAGCTGGACCAGGTAGGCGCGCTGGCCGTAGCGGTAGCCGGAGGCGCGCTCCGCGTCGACGGCGACGGGTCCGGTGCCCGCGGCGAAGGCCGCGATCACCTCGGCGAGCGCCTCGTCGGTGGCGACCACGGGTGGAATGCCCTCGCGGGGCTCCAGCAAGGGGATCGGCGCCGCTTCGACGTCGTCCGGGGGGAGCGACACCGGCGACTGCCGTCGCGGGCCCCCGGTGGTTCGCAGTGCTGGCTCTGCTGCGGTCTCTTGGGCGTCGGTCACCTGTCAAGGGTATCTGTGAACGGACGGCGCCCGTCGACGGAACGTTCCGTCGACGGGCGGTGGGGGCGAGAAGCGGTCAGTGGCCCGGTCCTGTGGTGTGTCCGGTTCAGTGGATGATTCCGGTGCGGAGGGCCACGGCGACCATCCCCGCCCGGTCGCCCGTGCCGAGCTTGCGCGCGATCCGGGCGAGGTGGCTCTTGACGGTGAGCGCGGACAGGCCCATCGAGACGCCGATGGCCTTGTTGGACTGGCCTTCGGCGACCAGCCGGAGCACCTCGACCTCGCGGCCGGACAGCTCCCGGTAGCCACCGGGGTGGTTGGGGGCGCCCGGAGGGCGGCGGTGCATCCGCTGGCCGGCGCCCAGGGGGGCGGCGCCGGGGCGGCCGGGGTGGCCGATGTTCGTACGGGTGCCGGTGACGACGTAGCCCTTGACGCCGCCCGCGAGGGCGTTGCGTACCGCGCCGATGTCGTCGGCGGCGGAGAGGGCGAGGCCGTTGGGCCAGCCGGCCGCCCGGGTCTCGGACAGCAGGGTCAGCCCGGATCCGTCGGGCAGGTGGACGTCGGCAACGCAGATGTCGCGCGGGTTGCCGACGCGGGGGCGGGCCTCCGCGATGGACGACGCCTCGATCACGTCACGTACTCCAAGGGCCCACAGGTGGCGGGTGACGGTGGAGCGGACGCGTGGGTCGGCCACGACGACCATGGCCGTCGGCTTGTTCGGGCGGTAGGCGACCAGGCTTGCGGGCTGCTCAAGGAGAACGGACACCAGGCCTCCTGGGGAAGGTGCGGGACGGGGCCGGCTGCGAGGGGTGAAGCCGGGGCGAACCGTGTGTGAAGGGTCATTGACCTCTTCGGCAGCAATCCTGCTCGCCTTTAGAGAATGATCACGAATTAGTGAGTAACAATTCGGGCAATTCGGATGCGTGATCGATCATCCTACGAGTGGTCCCCCGGACGGAGGTGCCCGGCGGGCGAGTGAGGGGCGCCAGGGGGACGTGGTGTGACGGAGCGGTGAAAGGGCGTGCGGTAGGACGGCGCGGTGAAGCGTGGCGCTGTGAAGGGCCGTCAGGGGCCCGCGGACCTCGGTCAGGGGATCCGCGGACCGCGCCGCTGGGGCAGCGACACCACGCCTGCCCCCGCCGCGTCCCCCGTGCCCGGCGGCAGCCCCGCGACCTGGCAGAGCAGATCGCACCACGCGGTCAGGTGCGCCGCCGTGTCGGGCACCCCGCCCCGGCCCTCGCGAGGGGTCCAGGACGCCCGGATCTCGATCTGGGTGGCGGGCCTGCGCTCCGCGAGCCCGCCGAAGTAGTACGAGCCGGCCTGGGTGACGGTGCCGCTCGCCTCCCCGTACGACAGACCGCGCGCCTCCAGGGCCCCCGTCAGCCACGACCAGCACACCTCGGGCAGCAGCGGGTCGGCGGCCATCTCCGGCTCCAGCTCCGCCCGTACGAGCGTCACCAGCCGGAACGTGCCCTGCCAGGCGTCGTGTCCTGACGGGTCGTGCAGCAGGATCAGCCGGCCGTCCGCGAGATCGTCCTCGCCGTCGACCACCGCCGCCTCCAGCGCGTACGCGTACGGCGCGAGCCGCTTCGGCGGCGGGGTCGGTTCGATCTCGACGCCGGGACGCAGCCGCGCCGTCCGCAGCGCGTCGATCGCGGAACGGAACGCGGGCGGGACGGAATCGCCCTCCCCGCCGTCCGTTCCCCCGGTGCCGTTGGAATGATCGGAAAACTGTCCCTGCGCCGCAGCCATGCGGGGAAGAGTAGGCGGAACCCGCGCCTCGCGCAGGGAGGGACACCCGGCCCGGGGCGGCGGCTTCCCCGTACATGGGAAGATTCTGTACGTGAGCGCCAACGAACGCCCCCCGGGCCAGCAGACGAAGACGTACGAATCGGCCTTCCTGAAGGCGTGCCGACGCGAGCCGGTACCGCACACACCGGTCTGGTTCATGCGTCAGGCGGGGCGCTCTTTGCCCGAGTATCTGAAGGTCCGCGAGGGCATCGGGATGCTGGACTCCTGCATGCGGCCCGAGCTGGTCACCGAGATCACGCTCCAGCCGGTACGGCGCCACAAGGTCGACGCCGCGATCTACTTCAGCGACATCGTCGTCCCCCTCAAGGCCATCGGCCTCGACCTGGACATCAAGCCGGGCGTCGGCCCCGTCGTCGCCGAGCCGATCCGCACCCGCGCCGACCTGGCCCGGCTGCGCGACCTCACCCCCGAGGACGTCGGCTACGTCACCGAGGCCATCGGCATGCTCACCGGCGAGCTGGGATCCACCCCGCTCATCGGGTTCGCCGGGGCGCCCTTCACCCTCGCGAGCTACCTCGTGGAGGGCGGCCCCTCCCGCAACCACGAGCACACCAAGGCCATGATGTACGGCGACCCCGAACTCTGGGCCGACCTGCTCGACCGGCTCGCCGAGATCACCGCGACCTTCCTCACCGTGCAGATCGAGGCGGGCGCGAGCGCCGTCCAGCTCTTCGACTCATGGGTGGGCGCCCTCGCCCCCGCCGACTACCGCCGCTCCGTGCTGCCCGCCTCCGCCAAGGTCTTCGACGCGGTCGCCCCGTACGGTGTCCCGCGCATCCACTTCGGCGTCGGTACGGGCGAACTGCTCGGCCTGATGGGCGAGGCGGGCGCCGATGTCGTCGGCGTCGACTGGCGCGTCCCGCTGGACGAGGCCGCCCGCCGGGTCGGCCCCGGCAAGGCGCTCCAGGGCAACCTGGACCCGGCCGTCCTCTTCGCCCCGACCCCGGCGGTGGAGGCGAAGGCCCAGGAGGTGCTGGACGCGGCGGCCGGTCTTGAGGGCCATGTCTTCAATCTGGGCCACGGCGTGCTGCCGAGCATGGACCCGGACTCACTGACCAGGCTCGTCGACTACGTGCACACGCGGACCGCTCGCTGATTGGCTGAAAACCACTGGTGGGGCGGGGGTGATTCGTCCGGTTTACGGGCCCCCGCCCACCGGCCCACGCCCCGGCCGGTGCTCACCAGCCCGCCGCCCTGACGGCCGTCGTCGTCTTGCGCGCGGCGACCAGCACCGGGTCCCAGACGGGCGAGAACGGCGGCGCGTACCCCAGGTCCAGCGTCGTCATCCGCTCCACCGTCATCCCGGCGGTCAGCGCCACCGCCGCGATGTCCACGCGCTTCGCCGCCCCCTCCCGGCCGACGATCTGCACCCCCAGCAGCCGCCCCGTACGGTGCTCCGCGAGCATCTTCACCGTCATCGGCGCCGCGTCCGGGTAGTAGCCCGCGCTGTTGGTCGACTCGATGGTGGCGCTCACGTACCGGAGCCCGGCCCTGCGGGCGTCCTTCTCGCGCAGCCCCGTCCGGGCGATCTCCAAATCGCAGACCTTGCTGACGGCCGTGCCGACGATCCCGGGGAAGACGGCGTAGCCGCCGCTCACGTTCGCCCCGATGATCTGGCCGTGCTTGTTCGCGTGCGTGCCGAGCGCGACATGGCGGGTGGCGCCCGAGACCAGGTCGAGGACCTCCACGCAGTCGCCGCCCGCCCAGACGTTCTCGTGGCCGCGTACCCGCATCGACAGATCGGTGAGCAGCCCGCCGTACGGCCCGACGGGCAGCCCGGCGGCGCGGGCGAGGGCCGTCTCCGGCTCGACGCCGATACCGAGGACGACGACGTCCGCCGGGTACTCGGCGTCCGCGGTGGCCACCGCCCGCACCCGGCCGTCCTCGCCGGTACGGATCGCGGTCACCTCCGCGCCGCCCACCGTGGTGATGCCCAGCCCGTCCATCGCCTGGTGGACCAGCCGACCCATGTCCGGGTCGAGGGTCGCCATCGGCTGCTCGTCGCGGTGCACGACGGTGACCTCGTACCCCCGCTTCAGCAGCGCCTCGGCCATCTCCACACCGATGTACCCGGCGCCGATGACGACCGCGCGGCCGCCCTTCGTCGCGGCGAGGGTGGCCAGCAGCGCCTGGCCGTCGTCGAGCGTCTGCACCCCGTGCACGCCGGACGCGTCGATCCCGGGCAGCGCGGGCCGGACGGGTCGGGCGCCCGTCGCGACGACCAGCTTGTCGAAGCCGGTCCAGCTCTCCGTACCGGCGTCCAGATCGCGGGCCCGCACCCGCTGCCCCGCCAGGTCGATCTCCACGGCCTCCGTGCGGGTCCGCAGCCCGATGTCACGGGCCCGGTGCTCCTCGGGCGTACGGGCGATCAGCGCGTCCCGTTCCGTGACGTCGCCGCTCACCCAGTACGGGATGCCGCACGCGGAGTACGAGGTGAAGTGCCCGCGCTCGAACGCGACGATCTCCAGCTCGTCCGGGCCCCGGCCCCTGCGGGCCTGCGACGCGGCGCACTTGCCGGCCGCGTCGCCCCCGATGACCACCATGCGCTCCGCCGTCATTGCGCGTCCCTCCGGTCCCAGTTCACAAGGTCGTACCGGGAGGGAACGCTACGCGGGCGGAGCCGGTCGGTCCTTCCCGCGCCCCCGCTCGGCGGGTTCGGCGGGCTCCTCGGGCTTCACGGGCCCGGGTGCCGGGGCCGCCGGAGCCCTGGCGGGCAGCAGCCGGCGTACCAGCCGCCACAGCAGGAAGAACGCCGCGAACACGGCGGCGAACGGCAGCACCGCCCCGAGCACCACCCCGATCCACCGCAGCGTCGCGAGGAGCGCGTCCCAGCCGCCGCCCAGCGCGTCCAGGAACCCCGGATCCTCCGCCTTCTCCTCCTCCCGCACGACCGGGTTCTCGAAGAGCTCCACTGTGATCGTCGCCAGTGTGGTGCGGTCCTTGAGGGACGCCTGCCGGGCGAGCAGCGCCTCCAGCTCCGACTGACGGCTGCTCAACTCTCCTTCCAATGCCACCACATCGCTCAGCTTCGTGGCCCGGTCCATCAACTCCCTTACGCGCGCGACGCTCACACGCTGCGAGGCGACCCGGCTGTCCACGTCCACCACTTGGTCGGTGACGTCCTCGGCGTTCGCCCTGCGCGTCAACAGCGTTCCCGTACCGGACAGTTCGGCCAGCACCGCGTCGTACGAGGCCTGCGGGACACGCAGCACGATCCGTGAGGTCGTCCCGCTGTCCTCGTCCCGTTCCGTCACCTCGTCCTGCACCAGACCACCGGCCCTCCCGGCCGCCGCCCGCGCCGTGGAGAGCGCCTTCCGCGCGTCCTTGACGCGCACCGTCAGCTCGGCGGTACGGATCACGTGGACCCCGGCGGGCGCGGTGCTCTTCCCGTCCTCGCCCTTGGCGCCGGGCGCGGCGGACACGCCCGGCGCGCCGGCGTCACCGGCCCCGGCCCCCGCCTCCCGATCGGCCGCCTGCCCGCCCCGCTCCCCGGCGGGCCTGGCGACGTCCTTCGAGGACGCCTGTTCGGTGCCGCCCGCGCCGCATCCGGCGAGCGCGAGTGAAACGGTGAGCAGTGCCGCCGCGAGCGCGGGCGTCGCACGCATGGTCCCCCCAGGGAATTCGGTTGATGGTGCCGGTTCGACGTACGAGCCCCCTGCGCGGGTTGCCTCTCCCGGTCCCGAAGCGGTCACGGTCGGGACTCGTTACGGGAGGGGAGAACGCGTTTGAGAGAGTGGGGCCATGGAGTCGAGCGCGCAGCACGTGGACACGCATACCGGCCATGTCGTCGTCATCGGGGGCGGCATCGCGGGTCTCGCCGCCGCCCACCGGCTGCTGGGCACCGGGATCCGGGTCACCCTGCTGGAGGCCACCGACCGGCTCGGCGGCAAGCTGCGCACGGGCGAGATCGGGGGCGCCCCCGTCGACCTCGGCGCCGAGTCCATGCTCGCCCGCCGCCCCGAGGCCGTCGACCTCGCCGAGGCCGTCGGGCTCGGCCCGCTGCTCCAGCCGCCCACCGCCACCACCGCCTCCGTCTGGACACGCGGCGCGCTGCGGCCCATGCCCAAGGGCCATGTGATGGGCGTGCCCGGCGACCCCGCCGCCCTCGCCGGACTCCTCTCCGACGACGGGCTCGCCCGGATCGCCCGCGAACCCGAACTGCCCCCCACCGAGGTCGGGGACGACGTCGCGGTCGGCGCGTACGTCGCCGAGCGGCTCGGCCGCGAGGTCGTCGACCGGCTCGTCGAACCGCTGCTCGGCGGCGTCTACGCGGGCGACGCCTACCGCATCTCCATGAAGGCGGCCGTCCCGCAGCTCTTCGAAGCCGCCACGACCCACGACTCGCTCCTGGCCGGCGTCCGCGCACTCCAGGAGCGGACCGCCGCCGAGCAGCCGGGTGGCGCCGTCTTCGCGGGCATCGAGGGCGGCGTCGGCCGCCTCCCCGGCGCCGTCGCGGACGCCGTACGGGCCGGGGGCGGCGAGATCCTGCTGGAGACCCCCGTCCTCGCCCTGACCCGTACCGCCGGGGGCTGGCACATCCGCACCGGCCACCCCACCCGTCCCGATCTGCGCGACCTGACCGCCGACGGGGTGGTCCTCGCGACCCCCGCGTGGTCCGCCTCCGCGCTGCTCGCCGAGGAATCACCGGCGGCCTCCGCCGAACTCGCCGCCATCGAGTACGCGTCGATGGCACTGGTGACGATGGCCTTCCGGCGCGCCGACGCCGGCGCGATGCCCGACGGCAGCGGCTTCCTCGTCCCGCCCGTCGACGGCCGCACCATCAAGGCGTCGACCTTCTCCACCCGCAAGTGGGGGTGGGTCGCCGAGGCCGCCCCCGACCTGTTCGTGCTGCGCACCTCGATCGGCCGGTACGGCGAGGAGGAACAGCTCCGGCGCGAGGACTCCGAACTCCTCGACGTCTCGCTGGACGACCTCCGCGAGGCGACCGGCCTCGCGGCCCGCCCGGTCGCCCACGAGGTGACCCGCTGGACCGCCGGACTGCCCCAGTACCCGGTCGGCCACCAGGCCAGAATCGCCCGGATCCGCGATTCCCTCGCCGAACTGCCCGGCCTGCGGGTCTGCGGCGCCGCGTACGACGGCGTCGGCATCCCCGCCTGCGTCGCGAGCGCCCGGCGCGCCGCGGACGAGATCATCGCCACGTCGACCCTGGCGCCGGGCACCGGTCGCGGCGCGGGAGAATAGCCCCATGACTGCTGCTCCCGAGAAGATCCCGAACGCCGGCAAGAAGGCCAAGGACCTCAACGAGGTCATCCGCTACACGCTGTGGTCCGTCTTCAGGCTGCGCGACGTCCTGCCCGAGGACCGGACCGGTTACGCGGACGAGGTCCAGGAGCTGTTCGACCAGCTCGACGCCAAGGACGTCACCGTACGCGGCACGTACGACGTGTCCGGGCTGCGCGCCGACGCCGACGTCATGATCTGGTGGCACGCGGAGACCGCGGACGAGCTGCAGGACGCGTACAACCGCTTCCGGCGCACCCGGCTCGGCCGCGCGCTGGAGCCGGTCTGGTCGAACATGGCGCTGCACCGCCCCGCGGAGTTCAACAAGTCGCACGTGCCGGCCTTCCTGGCCGACGAGACGCCCCGCGACTACGTGAGCGTCTACCCCTTCGTCCGCAGCTACGACTGGTACCTGCTGCCCGACGAGGACCGCCGCAGGATGCTCGCCGACCACGGCAAGATGGCGCGCGGCTACCCTGACGTACGCGCCAACACCGTGGCGTCGTTCTCGCTCGGCGACTACGAGTGGCTGCTGGCCTTCGAGGCCGACGAGCTGTACCGCATCGTCGACCTGATGCGTCATCTGCGCGCGTCCGAGGCGCGGCTGTACGTGCGGGAGGAGATCCCCTTCTACACGGGCCGCCGCAAGTCGGTCGCGGATCTCGTGGCAGGGTTGGCGTGACGGAATGACGTGGTGGCCCGGTCCGTGAACGTACGGACCGGGCCACCCCACCCGGAAGATCAGACGATCGGCGGCAGTTCCCTGCTGCGCGCACGCTCGTCCAGCGACACCGGGTTCGGCTCCGGGTTCCCATCGGCCGCCGGCCTGCGGAAACGCTGCGACCTACGGGAAGAATCTCGTTCTTCCCGTAGGTCCGGTCCGTTCCGCCCCGGTCGCGGCCGATGGAACCCGGGTCGGTGCTTTCAGCCCGGGGCCGGGTGGCCGGTGCGGCCTAGGTGCTCCGGGCGTTCAGAGGCGCGGAGCCGGATCGGGCCTTCCTCGCAGGGCGGTGCGGGTGTCGGCCGGTTCGAGCGAGATCGGGTTCGGCTCCGGGTGCGGTGCGCAGGAGACGTGCCGCGCCGGTGTCTTCCCGCTCAGCAGGTACTCCTCCAGGTACGCGTTCACGCACGGGTTGTCGCCGCCCGAGACCCCGTGCGTACCGGCGTCCCGCTCGGTCACCAGCACCGAGCCCGCCAGCCGCCGCTGGAGTTCCAGCGCCCCTTCGTACGGGGTGGCCGCGTCCCGCTCCGCCGCCAGGATCAGCGTCGGCGGGAGCTGTCCCGGGCGGGTACGGACATCGACGGGTTCCTGCCGGGGAGCGGGCCAGTAGGCGCACGGCAGGTTCATGAAGGCGTTGTCCCAGGTCTCGAACGGGGCGTGCCGTGCGAGCGCGGTGTTGTCGCGGTCCCACACCTGGAATTGGGTGGGCCACGGCGCGTCGTTGCACTCGACGGCGGTGTAGACGGCGTTCGCGTTCTCGCCGCTCGCCGCGGCTTGCGGGCGGGGGCCGGCCTGGGCGATCAGCGGCTCGGGGTTGCCCTTGAGGTACTCGGAGAGCGCGGTGGCGCGGATCGCCCAGTAGTCGTCGTAGTAGCCCGCGCCGAGCATCGCCGCCTGGAGCTGCCCGGGGCCGACCTTGCCGCCCGCCGGCTCGTGCGCGATTCCGGCGCGCACCTCCTCGTAGCTCCGCCGCACCTGCTCGGCGTCGGTGCCCAGGTGGTACGTCGCGTCGTGCTTGGCGACCCAGGTACGGAAGTCCTCCCAGCGCCGTTCGAACGCGACCGACTGTTCCAGGTTGTTGCGGTACCAGATCCGGTCCGGGTCCGGGTTGACGGCGGAGTCGAAGACCATCCGCCGTACGTGCGAGGGGAAGAGCGTCGCGTAGACGGCGCCGAAGTACGTTCCGTACGAGGCGCCCATGAACGTCAGCTTCCGCTCACCGAGCGCGGCCCGCAGGACGTCGAGATCGCGGGCGTTGTTGAGGGAGTTGTAGTGGCGCAGCGCGTCCCCCGCGTGCTCGGCGCAGCCCCGCGCGTACGCCTTCGCCTCGGCGATCCGCTCCCGCTTGTACGACGCGGAGGGGTACGTGGGCGCCTGGGTCGGCGCCTTCGCGTGGTCCGCCGGGTCCTGGCAGGAGAGCGGCGCGGAGCGGCCGACACCGCGCGGCGCGTAGCCGACGAGGTCGTACGCGGCGGCGATCCGCTTCCACGAGGCCACCTCGGCGGCGAGCGGGAAGTACATGCTGGAGGCGCCGGGGCCACCGGGGTTGTGGACGAGCGCCCCCTGCCGCCGGTCGGCGGGACCACTCGCGGCGACGCGGCTGACGGTGAGGGCGATCGTGGGTCCGTCCGGCGCGGCGTAGTCGAGGGGGACGTCGACGGTGCCGCAGGTGACGGGGGCGGGCAGCTTCTCGGCCTCGGGACAGGCGCCGAACGAGACACCGGCGGCAGTGGCGCGCGCCGCCGCCCTGGCCACTCCGCGCGTCCCGGCGGTGGCGTTGGCGTCGGCCGCGCCGCTGTCGGTGGACGCGCCGTCCGCCGGGACGGCGACGAGGGCCGACAGGACCAGGGAACCGAGGCTCGTCAGAGCCCCGTACTTCGCGACTGCTCTCATCGTGTTCCCTTCGTGCGTGCGGGGGACCTACGGCACGACGAGGGTCGGCAGCGGGCCCGCGCTTGGCAAGGACCGGCGAGCGGTGTCGCGGGCCCATGACCCCGATGCGCCCCGGGGCCACTCCTGGGCACCGCCCGACGTGCGGAGCGGGCGGGAGTGTGCGACGGGGAGGGCGCGCGGTGGGTCGGCGAGGCGGTCCGACGGGGTCGGTCAGGAGCTTCCGCCGCCTCCGCAGCCGCCGCCCCCGCCCCCTCCGCCGCAGCTGCTGCCGCCTCCGCAACTGCCGCTGCCCCCACCGGAACCGGAGTCTCCACTTCCGCCCCCGCAGGAACTGGCGCCGCAGCCGGACCCGGGCCCGCCACACCCCGTCCCCGACCCGGGCTGTGCGCCGGAGCACCACCCCACGGTCCCGGCGGCCATCTGCGGCGCGGGCGAGAAGTCCCGCCCTGGGCGCATCCCCGCCGCCGTACGCAACTGCTGCCGCAGCAGCGGGTCGGGCACCCCGGCCAGGCCGTGTGCGGCGACCTGCCCGGCGACGGTCGGTGGGGCGTACGACTGCCCGGCCGACTGCCCGGCCGACTGCCCGGCGAGGAAGGCGCGCAGCGCCCGCCGCCCGCCCTTCGTGACCCGGTGGCCCGCGACGGAGGCGCAGACCATGCCGACGACGGAGCCGATGACCAGGGTGGGCAGGAGGGTGAAGTTCTCGAAGCCGTCGCCCAGGCCGTCGTCGTGGAAGGCGGACAGGAAGGCCACGAAGAACGTGACGGGCACGGCCACCAGACACAGCACGGCCTGGAGAACGCCCCATCGCTTCCAGGGACGGGCCTGATCCGGACGGACCAGCAGTCCGCGCGCCGCGAGCCCGTCGCCCACCCGCTGGACGTCCGGGCCGCGCATCACCGCCAGCCGCAGCGCGTGCAGGCCGCCGTGCGGCGCCGCCGCGTGGGCGTCCAGCACCGACCGCTCGACGGGGTCGTGGGCGACCGGCCTGAGCACGGCGACGATGCCCGGGCCGCCGACCGAGATCCGGCCGTCCGCGTGCATCCCGGCGAGCGCGGCGTCCGCGACGCGTCCGGGACCACCGCCGAGGAACGCGGCCTCCGTCAGGTCATGGACCGTGCCGGCGCCGTCCGTGCCCCGGCCGCCCGAACCGGCGGCCTTGGCGATCAGCGCCACGGACGAGGCGGCCACGGTGAGATGCACGGCCAGTACGGGGAGGGAGGCCATCGCCCGTCACCCCCTGACCAGCGCGGCACGGGCGGCCCTGACGAGCCGTACCGCCCGGCGCGGCGGACGGGCGCCCGCCCGCTCCCGCCACCACAGGGTCAGCCGCCGCCGGGCCACGGGGTCCGCCGGGCGCCCCTCGATCAGCAGCGTCTCGACGAAGTCCAGCGCGTCCCTGCGGTACCCGGCGCGCATCGGCCGGTGCGCGGCGTATGCGAGGAACGCGGGGCGGAAGCCGTCGCCGAGGAACCCGGGCAGTTCGGGTGCCACCTTGGCGACGACACCCGCGCGCTTGGCGGCGAGGGCCCGGCTCTGCACGCCGAGCCGGCGCCGGTCGAACCCTTCCGGTACGGGGGTGCCCGCGACCAGCGCCGAGAGCAGCGCGGTCTCGGCGAGCGCCAGCCGCTCGCGGGCCGTGTCGGTGGCGCCGTCGGCGGGCCCTGCCGCCGCGGTCGAGGCGGCCCGTACGGGAGCGGAGGCCGCCGTGGAGGCCATGGGGGCCGTGGACCGTACCGCCGTCGTCCCCGCGGCGTTCAGCGTCTCGCGGATCACCGTCAGTTCGCCCGCCAGCTCCGCCGCGGGCGGGAAGTCGTCGTCCCGCTCCAGCAGGACGCCCGGCGGTGCCACCCGGGAGCGCAGCTCCGCGAGGATGTCGAGGACGGGCCGGGTGACGGGATGGGCGTGGGTGTCGTGCCACACGCCGTCGCGCTCGATCCCGCCCGCGACATGGACGTACGCGATGGCCTCGACAGGCAGTTCGTCCAGCGCCTTCGCCGGGTCCTCGCCGCGGTTCACCTGGTTGGTGTGGAGATTGGCCACATCGATCAGCAGCCGGACCCCGGTGCGCTCGACCAGCTCGGCGAGGAACTGGCCCTCGCTCATCTCCTCGTCCGGCCAGGAGATCAGGGCGGCGATGTTCTCCACGGCGAGCGGCACGGGCAGCGCGTCCTGGGCGATCCGTACGTTCTCGCAGAGCACGCGCAGCGCGTCGCGGGTACGGGGCACCGGCAGCAGATGGCCCGCTTCGAGCACGGGGGACGCGGTGCGCGGCCCGCCCGCCCGTACGAACGCGATGTGCTCGGTGACCAGGGGGGAACCAAGGGCCTCGGCGCACTCCGCGAGATCGGCCAGCCGCCCCGGATCGGGCCGGTCCGCGCCGCCGAGTCCGAGCGAGACCCCGTGCGGGACGACGGTGACGCCGCGTTCGCGCAGCCGTACCAGCGACGCGGGGAGATGGCCCGCGCACAGGTTCTCCGCGACGGCCTCCACCCAGTCGACCCCGGGCAGGGCCTCCACCGTGTCGGCGATCTCAGGGCGCCAGCCGATGCCGGTGCCCAGACGTGGTGTGTCGTTCATGGTCTCCCCCTGTCGCGGACCCCTCCGTGCGCGTCCTCGCTCGCGGTTCTCAGGGGTCATGGCCCCGGGAACGCCTCGGTGAATCCTGGAGGGAGGACGTTCAGAGGTTGATTTGAGGTTCCCTGTCCCGGTCTCTGCCCCCGGAACGACGAAGCACGGTGCCTTCCCCGTGAACGTGTGGGGGAGACACCGTGCTTCGCGGTGGCGACCGGCGTGGATCAGCTCGCGCCCGGGGCCGGCCGGTTGGTGTTGATCGAGGTCGGGGCGCCCGGGCCGGTGGAGGGCTCGGAGGTCAGCGTCTGGTTCGGGTTCGGCTCCACCGGGTCCGCCGCCGGGGGCAGGTTGCCGTTCGGGGGCGGCGGGCCGGTCGGGCTGGCGGTCACGGTGCCGGCGGCCTCGTTGGCGATCTGGTCGAAGTCGACCATGCCGGTGGCCTCCAGCATGGTGATGTGGTCGAGGACGGTGATGTTGGCATCACTGGCGAGCTGGCGGATCAGGGTGTTCCTGGTGGTGTGCCGTACCTGCGCGATCAGGGCGAAGACCTTGCCGTGGGCGTTGCGCAGCAGGTTGGCGAACTTCTGCTCGTACTCCTGGCCGGTGGCCGCCGACAGCTCCCTGAGCCAGCCCTGCTGCTGATCGTTGGGCTGGTTCGGCAGCTCGACACCGAGCTTCGCCGCCACGTCGCGGGACCGCTTGTCGAGGTCCGTGTGGCCCACGACGAGGTGGTCACCACATTCCTTGATCGCCTTGGTCGGCGCGCGTTCGAGGGCCTGCTGCCCGGCGGGCAGCTCCCAGAGCCCCGCCAGCCTGACCTTGACCAGGAAATCACGGTCGGTGGCGGTCAGTGGGCCCCACTGGGTGGAGACGGACGACGCGTTGATGTTGGCCTGCCCGGTCCCGGAACGGTCGGCGTACGACCACACGGGGAAGGCCAAGGCGGCCACTGTGGCGACCAATGCCGCGATGATGAGCGCCGAACCGTTGATGCGTCGCAACAATGTGCTGCCTCCCGAACCGAAAACTGACACCGCTGAATCAACCGCTGAGAGCGCGGCAGTTCAACCCGCGTGGCGGTATGGAGGAATACGTACGGGGCGCCGGGTGTGTTCAACCCGGCGGCGACGGATGATCGGCGGCCGTGCGCGCCGCTCTCCCGGGCACCGGGTCAGCGGCGCAGCGCCGGATGGTCGGCGACCACCGTGCAGGATCCCGCGGCGATCTCCGTGAAGCCCGCGTCGCGGACCACCGGCAGCCCGGCGGCGGTGAGTTCCCGCCACCGCGCGGCGTCCGGGGTGCGCACGCAGAGCGGGAAGCCGGCGTCGCGCCAGGCCGCGCGGTCCGTCTCCGACAGCTCCCACCAGGCGAGTTGCGCGCCGTGCCCGGCCTGGGCCATCGCCTTGCCCGCCGACATCGCGAGGCCGGGGCTCAGCCACAGCACCGGGTGCGCCGGGTCGGCCGGGGGCGGCGGCGCGGGGTCGTCCAGATCGGTGCCGGAGACCTGGAGCTTGGCCAGCTCCTTGGGCCAGCCGTCGAGCGGGACGGGCGGGAAGACCCGTACCTCGGCGACGGACGACGCGGTGGCAGGGAGGGACGGCGCGTCATCGTGCGCGGGCGGCGTCCGCGGCAGCGGGCCGTGGCCCGTCACCGTGATCCCCGGGAGCGCGCAGGCGCGGCGCCACTCCGCGCCGCGCGCCCGCCGTACCACCTTGCGGATCCGGGCGTCCTGCCAGTCCCGTACGGCCGCCGCCCACTCGCCCTCGTCCTCGCCCTCGCCCAGGGCCCGTTCGTCGGAGAGCAGGGTGAGCACCGCGCGGGCCGCCGTCTCCAGCGCGTCGGTACGGGCCGGCGGCGCAGCCTTCTCGATCCGGACCACCAGCGGCAGTACGTACTGCGGCGCCTCGTCACGGGCGCTCGACTCATGACGGAAGGGACTGTCCACCGGGGCGTTCTCGTTGCTCTCGCTGCTCACGGGCCCAGTCTGCCAGCCGCCGCGCCCCGCCGGGCCGCGGATTTCTTGGCCGAACCCTTCTTGGCGGAACGCACGGGTCCGGGCGACGATGCACGGCATGAAGAGCGACCTTTTCTCCACGGAACACATGGCACAGCCGGCCGCCGCGCCCGGGATGAGCCTCCAGAACTCCAAGTCGATCAAGTACGTCGTCAGCGGCGAGATGTACGCGCGGCAGGGGGCGATGGTCGCCTACCGCGGTTCGCTGGAGTTCGAGCGCAAGGGTCAGGGCCTCGGTGGACTGCTCAAGCGCGCGGTCACCGGTGAGGGTTTGCCGCTCATGACGGTGAAGGGCCAGGGCGAGGTGTGGCTCGCCCAGGAGGCGGCCCACTGCTTCATCGTCGATGTGGAGCAGGGCGACGCGCTCACCGTCAACGGCCGCAACGTGCTCTGCTTCGATCCGACCCTCAGCTACGAGATAAAGACGGTGAAGGGCGCGGGGATGACCGGCGGCGGTCTCTTCAACAGTGTCTTCACCGGCCACGGCAGGCTCGGCATCATCTGTGAGGGCGATCCCATCGTGATTCCCGTCACGGCGCAGGCCCCGGTGTATGTCGACACGGACGCTGCCGTCGGCTGGAGCGCACAACTCGGTACATCCCTGCATCGCTCCCAGTCCGTGGGCTCGATGATCCGCGGCGGATCCGGCGAGGCCGTTCAACTGATGCTCCAGGGCGAGGGGTTCGTGATCGTACGGCCGAGCGAGGCGACTCCTCAGAAGCCCACCGCGCACTGACGCGAGCTGAGATCATGCCCGGATGAACCTCCAAGGTGTGGGCCGCCGTTACGGCCTCCGCGGGCCCTGGGTGCTGCGCGGGGTCGATCTCGATCTCCCCGCGGGCGCCCTGGTCCGGATCGAGGGCGCGAACGGCAGTGGTAAATCAACCCTGTTGAGGCTGATAGCCGGCGTCGACTCGCCGACCGAGGGCCGCGTCGACGGCCGTTTCCGCACGGCGTACGTTCCCGAGCGCTTCCCGGTGTCGCTGCCCTTCACGGCGGCCGGGTACCTGATGCACCTCGGCCGGATCCACGGGCTGCGGCGCGATGTCGCGGCGGCCGGCGCCGTCGAGTGGCTGGAGCGGTTCGGGGCGGGGGAGCACACCCGTACGCCGATGGCCGAGCTGTCCAAGGGCACCAGCCAGAAGGTGGCCGTCGCGCAGGCGCTGCTGGCCGAGCCGGAACTGCTGGTCCTCGACGAGGCGTGGACGGGGCTGGACACGGCGGCCCGCGGGGAGCTGGACCGGGCGGTCGCCGAGCGGGTCGCCGCGGGCGGCACGGTCGTCTTCGTCGACCACGACCCGCGCAGGCTGGCCGGGGCGTCCGACGTGCTGTACGGAGTGGTGGACGGCGCCGTGGTGTCCCGTACCGAGAGCGCGCTCCCCACCGACTTCCCGGACGGGGAGCCCGGCGCGGTGGTACGGATCCTCGCCGAGGGGCCACCGGAAGCCCCGCTGGACGACGAGGCGGCGGCGGAACTGCCCGGGGCGCCGGCGTACGACGTTGCCGCCGAGGACGGTTCCGTCCTGCTGACGGTGGCGGCGGAGCACTCCGACGCGCTGCTGCGGGCGCTGCTCACCGCCGGCCCGCCCTGGCACATCAGGGAGGTGGGGGAGGCCGCCCCGCCGGCCGCTTCCGGCCCGCCCGCCCGGTCCGCTTCCACCGCCACCGAGAGGGAGCGTCTCTCCTCATGACCGGAGTGCTCAGCTATCAGATCGCCCTGCTGCTGCGCTCGCAGCGCTGGCTGCCGCCGCTCCTGCTGTACGGGATCTTCCTCGTCGTCGGGGTGCAGGCCGGACAGCCGATCCTGGACTCGCTCGGATACGCGGCGGCGGCCCTGCTGCCCGTCACGGCCTGGCTGGTGAGGATCTGCGTCACCCAGGAACCGGCGGCCTCCCGCGCGGTCGTCGGCGCGGCGGCCGGGGCGCGCCGGGCGCATCTCGCCACGCTGCTGGCCGCCGTGGCCGTCGCGGGCGCCATCGGCGTGGCGGGCACGGTGCTCGTCATCCTGATCAGCGAACCGAAGAACGCGAACTTCACGGTCGACGTGGACGTGGTGTCCGCCGGTACGGCGGGGCTGCTCGCCGCGCTGGTCTGTCTGCTGGTCGGCGCGGCCGTCGGCGCGCTCTGCAACAGGCCGCTGCTGCGGGCCCGGGGCTGGTCGATCGCCGCCACGACGGTGGTCTCGCTGGTCGCGCTGGTGATCGGAGGGTCCCCGGCGCGGTCCGCGGTCACCGGCCTGGTGACCGGCTCGCTGACCGGCGAGGCCGCGCCGCCGGGACCGGAGCTGGTGGCGGCCCTGCTGGTGGCGGGCGTGGCGGCGGCGGTGGCATGCGTGATCGGCACCCGGCGGGACGGCTGAGCGGGCCGACCGGGGCCGGGGAACGGACCGGGCCCAGTAGGCTCGACCGTATGAGCGAGCGGACGAGCGGGCGGACGGCCGGGGAACCGGTGGGGACGGCGTACGCGGAGTGCGTGCTGTGCGGGGAGCCGACCGAGCACCCGGAGACGGTCAGGGGCGCGACCCTCTGCCCGGTCTGCGAGTGGCAGGAGGCCCAGCGCACGGCCTGCTCGGGCTGAGCCACACCCGTGGACGGGCGCCGTCCGCCGGGCCTCCGGCTCAGTGCGCCATCAGCTCCGACACCCGGACGAAGCGGTAGCCGCGCTCCCGCAGCTCCGGCACGATCCGGCGCACCGCGTCCTCCGTCACCGGCGCCGCGCTGCGCGTGCAGTGCATCACCACCAGTGAGCCGGGCTTCACATCCGCCAGCACCTGGTCGGCGACGGCGTCCGCGTCGGTGGCGAAGGCGTCGCCGCTGACGACGTCCCACTGGACGGCCGTCACCTTCTGCGGGGCGAGCGCGCGCAGCGCAGCCTTGTCGTAACAGCCGCCGGGGAAACGGAAGTACGGCACCACATTGCGCGCCCCCGCCGCGCGGAACGCGGTGAAGGCCCGCTGGACGTCGTCGGCCATCCGCTCCTTGCCGACGACCGGCAGCCCGTAGCAGTCGGCGGTGAAGGCGTAGTGGCTGTACGAGTGGTTGGCGATCTCGAAGAGCGGGTCCGTGCCGATCGACTTCGCCTGGGTCGGGTACTCCTCGGCCCAGCGCCCCGTCATGAACACGGTCGACGGCACTTCGAGCCGGCGCAGCAGCGCGATCAGCGAGGGGTTGTCGAAGCGCTCGCCGCGCGCCGCGCGCGGTCCCTGGTCGGCCGTCATGTCGGCGTCGAAGGTGAGGGCCACCGCCTTGCCCGCGGCGGCGGCGCCGCGCTGGAAGACCGGCGTCAGTCCGTCGGGCCCCGGGACCATCGTGGGCGGCCCCTTGGCCACGGCGGGGCGGGGCGTCCCGGAGTGCGGGGGAGCGGAGGAGGCGGCGGCGGGCCCGGCGGCGGCGCGGTCGGCGCCCGCGCACCCGGACAGGGCGGCGCCGAGCAGACCGAGCGCCCCGAGGGCACCGACGGCGGTGCGTGTGCGTACATATCTGGTCACACGCGGAAAATATATGATGATCTACCTGGAATCGGTGTACGGCGCTCGCGCACACCGAAGTCGTGTGTCGGCTCAGGGGGCGGGGATTCGATCGGCCCCCCGGGATCACCGGCCCGGCAGGTCCATCGCCAGCAGCCGCCTGCGGCTCTCCTCGACGTCGAAGTCGCCCGCCGGGTACGCCGGGTCCAGTGCGTCCAGGTGTTCGAGCAGCAGCGTACTGATCGCCCAGTCGCGGTACCACTTGCGGTCCGACGGGACGACGAACCAGGGCGCGGCCTCCGTGGAGCAGCGCCGCAGCGCGTGCTCGTACGCCTCCTGGTACGCGGGCCACAGCGCCCGGTCCGCGATGTCGGACGGCTGGAACTTCCAGTGCTTGTCCGGGTTGTCCAGCCGGGCCAGGAGCCGGTCGCGCTGCTCCTCGTACCCGATGTGGAGGAAGACCTTCACGATCGTCGTCCCGTCGTCGGCCAGCTCCCGCTCGAAGCGGTTGATCTGTCCGTACCGGGCGGCGAGATCCCGCCGGGAGGCCAGGCCGCGGACGCGGGCGATCAGGACGTCCTCGTAGTGCGAACGGTCGAAGATGCCGATCTCGCCGGGCTCGGGGAGCGCCCGCCGGACCCGCCAGAGGAACGGATGGCTCCGCTCCTTCGGCGTCGGCGTCCTGAACGCCCTGATCCGGCAGCCGGACGGGTTGAACAGCCCGATCACATGTTTGACGGTGCCGCCCTTGCCGCTGGTGTCCATGCCCTGGAGGACCAGCAGCAGGCGGCGCGTGTCGCCCGCGGTGGAGGACGCGTACAGACGGTCCTGGAGACCGGTCAGACGTTCGGCCAGCGCGCCCATGGCCGCCCGGCCCGCGGCCTTGTCCGCCGGGCCGCCCGGGGTCGCCCTCGTGTCGTACCCGGAGAGGTCGACGGAGGCGCCTTCGGGGAAGCGCAGCAGCCCACGGAGGCCCCGTGCCGGTTCTGGCCGCGTACCCGGCTTCTTCGGCTTCCCCCGTCTGCCCGGTTCTCCTCGCGGCTCCGGTTTCCCCCGCTGCTCCGGCTTCTTCGGCCCGCCGGCCTTCTTGCCCTTCGCGGCCACCGCGCACCCCTTCCGCTCGGTCGGCCCCTCACCGAAGGGCCCTCACCCGAGGATGCGACGGACCGGCGCGCCCTGCGACCGCTGGTGCTGCCGCGGGGCGCGCCGGGACGGGGAACGTACGTGTCAGCGCCAGGGGCCCGTCACCGCGAACGTCGTCCCCGGGTTGTAGCAGTTCACGTACATCGTGGCGCCGTCCGGCGAGAACGTCACCCCGGCGAACTCGCCCCACTCCGGATCCTCCGGGGTGCCCACGTTGTTGGCCCCCCGGGCCATCGCGTACACCTCGCCCCGTCGCGTCACCCCGAACACGTGCTGCGCGCCGCCGCCGTCCTCGCACACCATCAGCCCGCCGCCCGGCGCCAGACAGATGTTGTCGGGGGACTCGCCGGGCAACTGGATGTCCGTGTCCGGGCCGAAGACGATCACCAGGGTGAGCCGGCGCCGCTGCGGCTCGTACTTCCAGACCTGTCCGTAGTGGTCGCCCGCCGAGCCGGCCGAGCTGTGCGCGAAGCTGGACACGAAGTAGACCGCCCGGTCGCCCCAGTAGCAGCCCTCCAGCTTCTGCGCGTGGGTGATGCCGCCGGCGCCGAAGTCCTGGAAGCGGATCGGGGTCTCCTCCGCCAGCGGGTCAGGTACGGGGACCCACTCGATCCGGTCGAAGGTCGCGCCGGTCTCCATGACCGTCGACAGGTCCGGCACCCCCGGCACCCGCATGGCCTCCAGCGCCCCGCCCGCGCGCAGCGAGCCGGCACCGCCGCGCGGTTTCTCGGGCAGGAAGCGGTAGAAGAGCCCGAACGGCTTGTCGAACGCGTCCTCCGTCTCGTACACGACGCCGGTGCCGGGGTCGATCGCGACCGCCTCGTGCTGGAACCGGCCCATGGCGGTCAGCGGTACGGCTCCGGTACGGCGCGGGTCCGCGCCGTCGACCTCGAAGATGAAGCCGTGGTCCTTGGTGTAGCCGTTGGTGCCCGCGCGGTCCTCGGTCTCCTCGCAGGTGAGCCAGGTGCCCCAGGGGGTGGGCCCGCCCGCGCAGTTGACGGCGGTGCCGGCGATGGCGACGCGCTCGCCGAGGACGTTGTCGCGCCCGTCGAGTTCGAGCGCCGTACAGCCGCCCTTGCCCATCGGGTCGTAGGTGAGGCCTTCGACGGTCGGTACGCCGATGCGCGCGGTGACGCGGTTCTCGTGGTTGCGTACGAGATGGACCCGGCCGCGCTTACCCGCGAAGGCGGCCATTCCGTCGTGGTTGCTGGGGACCCGGCCCTCACCGGAGCGGAGCGGGTCGCCCTCCCGGGAGAGGACCTTGTAGCGGAAGCCCTTGGGCAGGTCGAGCAGGCCGTTCGGGTCGGTGACCAGGGGGCCGTAACCACCCCGGCCCATGGTGTGTGCCGCGGCCGTACCGGTGAACAGCTCCGATACGGCTCCTGAGAAGACGATGCCCGCGGCGGTGGCACCGCTGCGGGCGAGGATCTGACGTCGTGTTGCGGACATGAGGCAACTCCCTGCTGGCGGACAGGAGACGTGACCCGCATGTGTGTATCACGTGTGCGTGGGACACGTGAACCATGCGGGTCACCACGAGCCTCTGGTGTCGCGTGGGGCGCCGCTCGTCAACAGTGGGGTGACGTGATGTCAATTCCATGTTGACGCCGGGTGAACGCCGGGCGGCGCCCGTCCGACGCCGCCGTCAGACGAGTGAGGCGCTCAGCGTGATGGTCGTCCCCGTCAGCGCCTGGCTGACCGGGCAGTTCGCCTTGGCGTCGGTGGCCGCCGCCTGGAACGCGTCCGCGTCCAGACCCGGGACCTCGCCCTCCACGGTGAGGTGGATGCCGGTGATGCCCTCACCGGGTTGGAACGTGACGTCGGCCTTGGTGGTCAGCTTGGTGGGCGGGGTGCCCGCGCCGGTGAGGCCGTGCGACAGCGCCATGGAGAAGCAGCTCGAATGGGCGGCCGCGATCAGCTCCTCCGGGCTGGTCTTACCGTTGGCCTTCTCGGCGCGCGACGGCCAGGAGACGGGCTGCTCGGCGATGCCGGAGGAGTCGAAGGTGACGGTGCCCGAACCCTTGAGCAGTTCGCCTTCCCAGACCGTGTGAGCGGTGCGAACAGTAGCCATGATGGTTCCTTCCGATGGTCAACGGCGGTGCGGGGCGGTCACGGGGGCCGACCGCCCCGGCAGGGGGTTTGCGGCCCCCAAAGCCCCCAACCTACTGGAACCTACGGAGTGACCAGGCCCTTCGCGTCCCTCGCCAGTGCGGTGAGGCGGGAGATCGCCCGGAAGTACTTCTTGCGATAGCCGCCGTTCAGCATCTCGTCGCTGAACAGCCGGTCGAACGGCACACCGGAGGCGAGCACCGGCACCTCCCGGTCGTACAGCCGGTCCGCCAGGACCACGAGCCGCAGCGCCGTCGACTGGTCCGGCACCGGGACGACATCCGTGAGACAGACGGCCCGCACCCCCTCCGTGAGCGCCCCGTACCGGCTCGGATGGACCGAGGCCAGATGGTCGAGCAGCCCGGGGAAGTCGTCCAGGCTCGCACCCTCGGTGGCGTACGCCGCCCGGGTCACGGCCTCGTCGGAGTACGGGGCGGGCGCCTCGGGCAGCCCCCGGTGGCGGTAGTCCTCGCCGTCGATGCGCAGGGGCCGGAACCGGGCCGAGAGCCCCTGGATCTCCCGGAGGAAGTCGGCGGCGGCGAAGCGGCCCTCACCGAGCTTGCCGGGGAGGGTGTTGGACGTCGCGGCCAGCGCCACGCCCTGTTCGACCAGCCGGCCGAGCAGGCTGGAGACGAGGACGGTGTCGCCCGGGTCGTCGAGTTCGAACTCGTCGATGCAGAGGAGCCGGTGGCCGCCGAGCGTCTGTACGGTCTGCTGGAAGCCCAGCGCGCCGACGAGGTTCGTCAGCTCCACGAACGTGCCGAACGCCTTCTGCTCGGGCGGGGCCGGGGTGGCGTGCCAGAGCGAGGCCAGCAGATGCGTCTTGCCGACGCCGTACCCGCCGTCCAGATAGACCCCGCGCGGCCCTGTGGGCGCCGGCGGCTTCCGCGCGAACCAGCGGCGCACGCCACCCCCTGAGCCCCCGGGGCCCGCGACGCGGTGCGCGCCGCCCAGCCCGGCGGCGAAGGCGTCCAGGACGGTCACGGCCTCGGTCTGGCTCGGCTGGTTCGGGTCGGGTACGTACGTGTCGAAACGTACGGAGTCGAAGCGCGGCGGCGGCACCATCTCCGCGACCAGGCGGTCGGCGGCGACGCGCGGCTCACGGGCGCAGAGGGAGAGAGGGGACGCCTCGGCTGTCGGGACGTGGCCGGAGGCGGTGGTGGAGGACGACACAACTCCTCACTCTATGCTCCGTGCCAGACTGCTGGACATGCGACGCCTGTTCCCTGTGACCGATCAGACAGTGCCCGGCACCCCCGCTGACCTCGCCGTCCGTGCCGAGACCACCGGGCGCGAGTGGACCCTCGACGAACTGGCCGACGCGTACGCCTACCCGGAGCCGGAGCCGGAGCCGGAGCCGGAGTACGCGCGGGGCGGGGGTCCGGCGGGCGGGCGGGCCTGGCTGCGCGCCAACATGGTCTCCACCCTGGACGGCGCCGCCCAGCACGACGGTCTGTCGCACGCCCTCTCCTCCGACGCCGACATGCGGATCTTCGGCACGCTGCGCGGGCTCGCCGACGCGGTGGTGGTGGGGGCGGAGACGGTCCGGCGGGAGGGGTACCGGCCGGCTCGCGCCCGGGAGGCGTTCGCCGCGCGGCGCGCCGCGGCCGGCCAGCCGCCCGCCCCCGCGATCGCCGTCGTCACCATGAGCCTGGACCTGGACTTCTCGGCGCCGCTGTTCACCGCGCCCGGCGTCCCGACGCTCGTCCTCACCGGCACCGCCGCGCGGCAGGACCGGGTCCGCGCCGCCGAGCGGGCGGGAGCGGTGGTGATCGTCGCGGGGGAGGGGGCCGCGGTGGACCCCGCCCGCGCCGTACGCGCCCTCGCGGAGCGCGGCCTCGTCCGGCTGCTCACCGAGGGCGGGCCGCGGCTGCTGGGCCAGTTCGTGGCCGCCGGTGTCCTGGACGAGCTGTGTCTGACGGTCTCCCCCACGCTCACCGCCGGGGACGCGCAGCGCATCGCGGGCGGCCCCGGCGTCGCCGTACCGGAGCGGTTCACCCTGGCGTCCCTGCTGGAGCAGGACGGGTTCCTCTTCACCCGGTACCACCGGGTCCGACAATGAGCGGAATTCACCGTTCCGGTTAGCTTCCGCTGGGCAGACTTATTCTCAGGACCCCGTGCGGGCACGGGGAAGGATGGTTTCCGCAGCGGGTCCCGAGGGCCCGTGCGGCACGTGGCTCAGTTGGCTCAGTGGAACAGAAGGGCGCCTGTCGTGTTCACAAGCGTATTGATGATCGAGAAGCCTCTGACGCCGGAGGACGTCGAGTTCGTCACCACCCTCCACGGCGACGAGGCGGTCTCCTTCGTGGTGCTCATGCAACCCCGTGGCGACCAGGCGGACGTCCTGCTGCGCGCCATCGACGACGTCGCGATCGGCGAACTGCGGGACGCCACGCGCGAGGGCGACCAGCCGGAGGGCACGGAGGCCAGACAGCCGGCCGAACTGGCACTCGAACACTCCCTGAGGGCCCTGCGCGCGGCTGGCTCCGAGGCCGTGGGCCAGGTGGTCGAGGAGCATCCGCTGGACCTGCTCAAGTCCGTGGTGGAGGAGGCGACGGCCGACGAGGTGATCGTGCTGACCGAACCGCACTACGTGGAGGAGTTCTTCCACCGGGACTGGGCGTCGCGGGCCCGTCACAAGGTCGGCGTACCGGTGCTCAAACTCTTCGCCCACAGCGAATAGGCTGAATCGACGGCGCCGGCGCGTGTGAACGTACGCTGTCGGTCCTGCCCAGCACCCCGCTCGCACCTTGGGAGAAACACGTATGGCACCCGGTACCGGTATCCCCGTCGCCATGGAACGGCCGCACTTCATCGGTATCGGCGGCGCCGGGATGTCGGGCATCGCGAAGATCCTCGCCCAGCGCGGCGCGAAGGTCGCGGGCAGTGACGCGAAGGAGTCGGAGACCGCCGAGGCGCTGCGGGCGCTGGGGGTCACCGTGCACATCGGTCACGCCGCGGAGCACCTCGCGGACGACGCCTCGTGCGTGGTCGTCTCCAGCGCCATCCGGGCCGACAACCCGGAGCTGGCGCGCGCCGCCGAGCTGTCGGTGCCGGTGGTGCACCGCTCCGACGCGCTGGCCTCGCTGATGGGCGGCGGCCTGCGGCCGATCGCGGTCGCGGGCACCCACGGCAAGACGACCACCACGTCCATGCTGGCCGTCGCCCTCACCGAGCTGGGCCTCGACCCGTCGTACGCGATCGGCGGGGACCTGGCGGGCCCCGGCACCAACGCCCGGCACGGCGGCGGGGAGATCTTCGTCGCCGAGGCGGACGAGAGCGACCGCAGCTTCCAGAAGTACGACCCCGAGGTCGCGATCGTCCTCAACGTCGAGCTGGACCACCACGCCAACTACGCGTCGATGGACGAGATCTACGAGTCCTTCGAGACCTTCGTCGGCAAGATCGTCCCGGGCGGCACCCTGGTGATCTCCGCGGACCAGACCGGCGCCGTGGAGCTGACCGCGCGCGTCCGTGACCTGGCCACCGTCGGGGTCGTCACCTACGGCACGGCCGAGGACGCCGACGTACGGGTCCACAAGATCACCGCACGGGGTCTCACCAGCGAGGTCACCGTCCTGCTCGACGGCCGCCTGCTCACCTTCACGGTCTCCGTGCCCGGCCGGCACTACGCCCTCAACGCGGTCGCGGCCCTCGCGGCGGGCGTCGCCCTCGGTATCCCCGCGCACAACCTCGCCTCGGCGATCGGCACGTACACCGGGGTCAAGCGGCGTCTCCAGCTCAAGGGCGAGGCCGCGGGCGTCCAGGTCATCGACTCGTACGCGCACCACCCCACCGAGATGACCGCCGACCTGGAGGCGATGCGCGCGGCGGCGGCCCCCGGCTCCCGGCTGCTGGTCGTCTTCCAGCCGCACCTGTTCTCCCGTACGCAGGAACTCAGCGCCGAGATGGGCCAGGCGCTCGCCCTCGCCGACGCCTCGCTCGTCCTCGACATCTACCCGGCCCGCGAGGACCCGATCCCGGGCGTCACCAGC
The DNA here is from genome assembly GCF_042756365.1 of Streptomyces sp. NPDC059092. Classification (NCBI taxonomy): domain Bacteria; kingdom Bacillati; phylum Actinomycetota; class Actinomycetes; order Kitasatosporales; family Streptomycetaceae; genus Streptomyces; species Streptomyces sp. NPDC059092. The sequence continues at coordinate 190,438 of NZ_JBHZEJ010000003.1, read as the reverse complement.
GCCCTGATCATCCAGGCGGCAGAGGCCGCGGACGCCGCGGTCACGGCCGTCCACGACAAGAACGCGGTGGCGGACGCGGTGGCGGGAATGGCGGGCCCCGGTGATCTCGTTCTCACCATGGGCGCGGGCGACGTCACGGACCTCGGCCCGCGGATCCTGGCCCGCCTGGCCGGCTGACCCATCCGGTCGCCCGAGCGGGCCCGACGACCCAGAGAGGCAAGAAGTCATGGCGTACGAGATCGACAAGCCGGAAGAGCAGTGGCGCGCGGAGCTGGCGCCCGCGGAGTACAAGGTGCTCCGCGAGGCCGGCACGGAGCCCGCCTTCGTCGGCGAGTACACGGACACGAAGACGACCGGCGTCTACTCCTGCCGCGCGTGCGGCGCCGACCTCTTCCGCTCCGACACGAAATTCGAGTCGCACTGCGGCTGGCCGTCCTTCTACGACCCGAAGGACACCGACGCGGTCGAGCTGATCGAGGACCGCTCGCACGGCATGGCCCGCGTCGAGGTGCGGTGCGCGCGCTGCGGCTCGCACCTGGGCCATGTCTTCGAGGGGGAGGGCTACCCGACCCCGACGGACCAGCGGTACTGCATCAACTCCATCTCGCTGCGGCTGGCGCCGGACGAGGACTGAGCCGCTTGAGCTTCTCCGTGGGCCGCGCGGTCCGGCTTCCCCCTCCCGGGGCCCACGGGGAAGGCCGGACCGCGCGGTTCAGCGCTGCCTGCCGAGGGAGCCGAAGCGGCGGCCCAGCCTGCTGAGCGTGCCCGGCCGGTTCCAGGCGCGGAACTCCTCCGCCCGGTGGACTCCCACCTGCTCAAGACATCGCTCGACGGCGGCGACGTCCGCGTCGGGGAGCGCGCGGACCACCGGGCGCAGGACCTTGTCACGGAGCGACGTACGCGTCCTGTCCCACTCCGCGCTCGCGCCCGGGAGCGAGCTCCACGCGACGAAGCAGTGCGCGGCGTACGCGGGGGACGTACGCAGCCGGTCGGTCACGCCGGCCTCCTGGGCCGCCGTGGCGTACGCGGCGAGCAGTGCGGGCTCGCCGCAGTGGATCAGGGTGTACAGCTCGCCCTCCGGCCGCTCCTGCGACAGCAGTTGACGCCCCAGAGTGTCCAACACCCGGGCCAGCAGGGTCGGTTCCAGCGGCTCCGCGTCGGCCCGCAGGGACAACGCCCGCTCCGTCCACGGTGGTTCGGCCCGGCCGGCGCCGAGGTCGCGGAGGAAGTCGAGGAGCAGCAGCGCGCCCCGGACACGCGGCTCCAGCCGGTCGGGGAAGCAGCGCAGCAGATCGTGCGCGAGGTCCGGGGCGTCCGGGTCGTCGGCGGGGCTGTCGAGCGCCGCCCTGACGAGCGTGGCCCACGTGCCCGCCGCGCGGTGCGCGTCCGAACCCGTCCCGCCGAGCAGCCGCCCCGCCTCACCGGCGGTCGGCGCGCCGCCGCCCCACACCAGCCGTACCGCCGTACGCAGCACCAGTGGATCGGTGAACGCCGAGACACCGCAGGCCCGGAGCGCGGCGTGCAGCGCGCTCAGACCGTCACCGCCGGCCTCCGGCGCCCAGGGCGCGCCCGCGCACATCCGCAGATGCGGCAGTGTCTGCACCCCGCCGAGGGGGAGATCGACCGCGGCCAGCAGCCGGGTGGCGGCGGCGGGATCGTCGGCGGCGTGCGCGTCGAGCGCGCCGAGCAGCGCGGTGCGCAGCTCGAAGTGGTCGTCCAGCACGGTACGTACGGCCGGGACGCGGGCCGTGTCCGGATCGGCGGAGAGGGCGCGCGCCAGCCGGGTCGCGAGGCCGGGAAGCAGCTCCGTACAGTCCACGCCGAGGATGCCCGCGACGCGCAGGAGCTCCACCGCGCGGGCGATGTCCGGCGCCGTGTCGTCGGCGATGCCCGCGAGGAGGCCGGGGGACAGCTCGGCCGCCAGCCGGTGCTTCAGCTCCCCGGGGAGGGCCGACAACTCCGCTTCGGGGAGCGGTTCGTGGGGTGCGCACTCCATCCCGGCGGCCGTGGTCAGCACGAGCGCGCCGAGGGTGTGGAGCGTGGCGGCCGTCAGGCCCTCGTCCTGCCCCGACGGCCGCGACCGGTCGCCGAGTCCGGTGAACAGCCGTGCCAGAGCGGTGCGTTCGGCCTCCGTACGGGGGGCGTCGGCCGGGGCGGCGAGCGCCTCGACGAGCCGGTGCAGCCGCTCGGGGCTCAGCGTGCGCACGTGCCGGCCCGCCCACACGGCCGCCTCCGTACGGCCTTCCGGACCCAGGGTGACGTCCGCGCCGAGCGCGGCGAAGGCCAGCGCTCCGGGGGAGAGGACACCGCCCGGCAGCGTCGCCGCCCCCGTGAACACCTCGGGCGCCCTGTCGAGCCAGACGCGCGCGGCGATCTCGCCCCAGACGTAAGGGACATACGCCGCCTCGGGCGACGCGGGCAGGGGAGGAGCCATCGGGGCGGGCGCGCGACCGGTGCAGTCGAGCACCCGGCCGTGCCGCTCGGGATCGGACAACTCCTGCGCGGTGTCGGGGAGTACGCCGACGATCCGCTGGCGGGCCTCCCACGGCCGGCGGGTGTACGTGGTGAACGTCAGCGGCTCGGCGTGCTCGCGCGGCAGGACGGCGCAGGCGAGCGCGACCCACTGGGCGACATCGGCGCTGCTCCGCTCGACGAGGACGATCCGCGCGGGTGCGCCGGTGCCGGTCTGCTCCCGCAGTCCGGCGAAGAACCGCGCGAGCCACGGGGCGCGCGCGGCGGCGAACCCGGCCAGCACGTCCCGGCCGAAGAGCCCCAGCGGGGGCAGGTCGTCCAGCGGCGCCGGGGGCCCGCTCTCCGGCGCGCCGGCCGCCCAGCGCACCGAGTTCCACGCGGAGATGGGCAGGCCGCCGCCGGGCAGCCCGGTGTCCCCGGGCAGCAGCACGGCGTGGGTGTGGGAACCGCCCGCGCCCCCTCCCGTCACGGTGCGGACCGTACGGGCCAGGAGCCGGCTGCCGTCGGAGAGCACACTGTGGCTGAACGCCTGTGGGGACGCGGCGAGTCCGGTGGCCGTGGGGTGCGGCGGAGCGCCCTCGGGCGGCTCGTACCCGATCAGCCGCTCCACCTCGTCCAGCAGCGACCGGGGCAGGCCGGGGGTGACGGAGACGAAGCCCGAGCCGGAGCCCGGCCCGACCTGGCCCGGTGGGGCCGAGGTGTAGTGCAACTGCGCCAGGCCCATGGGCCGGCCCCCTTCGTTCCTGGCTGGTCCGGTCCGCGCCCGCCGTGAACCCGGGGAGGGCGCGCCGGATTTCGGCAGCACGAAGGTACCGCCCCGCGCGGGCCCGCGCGTACCGCCCCCGCTCACCGCCCCTCACCGCCCCCGCGCGGGCCCGCGAGCATCCCCGGCGACCGCCTCGCGGCTACGCGGGCTGGAGCAGGTCCCAGAGGTTCCCGTACAGGTCCTCGAAGACCGCGACCGTTCCGTACGGCTCGTGGCGGGTCTCCCGTACGAAGCGGACACCGGCGGCGGTCATCCGGGCGTGGTCGCGGGCGAAGTCGTCGGTGTACAGGAAGAAGCCGACCCGGCCGCCCGTCTGCGCGCCGATGCTCGCGCGCTGGGCGTCGTCCTTGGCGCGCGCCAGCAGCAGGCCGGTGCCCGACCCGCCGGCGGTCCCGGCGAGCGCGCGCGGACGGACCACGACCCAGCGGGAGCCGTCGCCGCGGTCGGTGTCCTCGGCCAGTTCGAAGCCGAGGGCCTGTGTGTAGTGGGCGATGGCCTTGTCGTAGTCGTCGACGACAAGGGTGACCAGAGCGATATGAGACATACGGAGAAGTTATACGTATGACTGACCTGGTCGCAAGGCGGTGCGGAAGGACCGCGCACCGCGCCTGCCTGGTTGTCACACCGGAGGACTAGCATCGGAAGTCGGACGATCACCGGATCTCCTGGGAGATCCCGGCGGTCCCCCGGGGGGCGGCGTTCTGCGGGCGGCCCGGCAGGACGGTGACGACGCGGGGCGGACACGGGCGGAGGCGATGGCGTGAGGCTGTTCCGGCGAGGGCCGAGGCGTGACGGGCGTGACACGCCCCGGGACCCCGCGTTCTCGTTCTTCTCGGTGGACGAGGCCGCGCTCTTCCGCGGCCAAGTCCGTGAGGCGTTCGCGGAGCACGGCCTGGAGGTCACGCTCTACGCCGACATGGTGACCGACAGCGCCGGCCGCCAGTTCGGCCTGGGCAACCTCGCCGCCGTCTGCCACAACGACGACCGCGGGCCCCGCGTCTGGGGCGATCTCGCGCGCAGACACGCGGGCATGGTCCTGCGCACCATGGACGGCCCCTCCGCGCTCGACACCCTGCCGCCCGAGCAGATCCGCGCCCAGCTCTACCCCCGGGTGATCAGCGAGGACGGCCTCGACGCCCAGACGTTCGGGTACGCGCGCTCGGTCGCCCCGGGGCTCTACGAGGTGCTCGCGCTCGATCTGCCGGAGAGCGTCATGATGCTCACCGACGAGGCGCTGGAGCCGCTGGGCGAGGTCAGGGACCTCCGTGAGCGGGCGCTGCGCAATCTGCGCGAGCTGCCCGTCGAGGGACGCGAGACCGTCAAGGACAAGGGCGCGGACGGGATGCGGTTCGAGGTGATCCTCGGCGACTCCTTCTACACGGCCAGCCGTGTCCTCACCCTGGAGACGGTCGTCCGTCAGGTCACCGGCGAACGGATCCCGCCGGACGGGGCGCTCGTCGCGCTGCCGTTCCGGCACCAGCTCGCCTTCCACGTCATCCGTGACCTGACGATGATCCCGTCCCTGAACGCGATGGCGTCCTTCGCCGCCTCCGGGTACGAGGACACCCCGGGCGCCATCAGCCCGTACGTCTACTGGTGGCGCGGCGGTACGCTCACGCAGCTCAGCGAGGCGGACGACGACGGCGAGGGGCTGCGGATCGTCGTCGGGGACGACTTCCAGGAACTGCTGGAACGGCTGGACCCCGAAGGACGGATACCACCGGAGTAGCGCCCCGGCGCGGCGAGGCCGGAGCGGGTGACGTCGAAGCCCCGCGCCGCCGGAGCCCGTGCCGTCGAAGCCGCGCCGTCGAAGCCCCGCGCCGCCGGAGCCGCCCGGCCGGAGCGGGGGAGGCGCGGACCGCCCCGTGCCCGCATGGAGACCCAAGAAGGAGACCAGATGCCCGTCGCACCCCCGTCCCGCGCACCGGCGCCGTTCACCGCCGACGACTACCGCGCCCGGATGGCCCGTGCCGCCGAGGCCGCGGCCGGCGCCGGCCTCGCGGGCCTGCTCGTCGCCCCCGGGCCCGACCTCGTCCACCTCACCGGCTACCGGCCGACCGCCGACACCGAGCGGCTCACCCTGCTCGTCGTCGCCGCGGGCCGGGACCCCGTCCTCGTGGTGCCCGCCCTGGAGGCGCCGGACGCCGCACGGGCCGCCGGGGCGCCCGCGCTCACCCTTCGCGACTGGACGGACGGCACGGACCCGTACGGAGTGACGGCCCCGCTGCTGGACCCGGCGGGCCGTTTCGGCGTCAGCGACAACGCCTGGGCGATGCATCTGCTCGCGCTCCAGCGGACGTTGCCCGGCACCTCGTACGTGGCGCTGACCGAAGAGCTGCCGATGCTGCGCGCCGTCAAGGACGCGCGGGAGCTGGAGCGGATCGCCGCGGCGGGCGCGGCGGCCGACGCCGCCTACACCGAGATCCTGAAGGTCCGGTTCGCCGGCCGCCGGGAGCTGGACGTGGCCGCCGATCTCGCCCGCCTGCTGCGGGAACACGGCCACTCCCAGGTCGACTTCACCGTTGTCGGATCGGGCCCCAACGGCGCCGATCCGCACCACGAGGCCGACGGGCGGGTCATCGAGCGCGGCGACATGGTCGTCCTCGACTTCGGCGGGCTCACGTACGGGTACGGCTCCGACACCACCCGGACCGTCCACGTCGGCGAGCCGACCGCCGAGGAGCGGCGCGTGCACGACGTCGTACGCGAGGCGCAGCAGGCCGGGTTCGAGGCGGTGCGGCCCGGGGCCGCCTGCCAGGAGGTCGACCGGGCGGCCCGCGCGGTCATCGCGGACGCCGGGTACGGCGCGTACTTCATCCACCGCACCGGCCACGGCATCGGCGTCACCACGCACGAGCCGCCGTACATGATCGAGGGCGAGGAGCGGCCGATGGTGCCGGGCATGTGCTTCTCGGTCGAGCCCGGTGTCTATCTGCCGGGGCGCTTCGGGGTCCGGATCGAGGACATCGTCACGGTCACGGCGGACGGTGGCCGCCGCCTCAACGACACCCCGCGCGAGATGGCGATCGTGGAGTAGGCGGAAAGCGGCCCCTGACAGGGATCGGCGGGGGTACGGGGGTTGTTTCAGGCGCGGGCAGGAGCCCAGGGTTCCTCCTGTCCCGTTCGGCCGCCCGGCCCCCGTCCACGCCGCTGCGCGTCCCGCGCGGAACCGGGTGTGACCTGGTCTTCCGCGGTGCCCGGTGGCACCGTTCCTCCCCTGGCGGAAGGGGAGTTGATGGACCGGGACATACGCACGGTCGAGGATGTGCTGAGGTTGCTGGACGGCCTGTTCACCCCGGAGGCCGACCGCTGGACGGCCTCCGGGGCCACTTGGTGGGACGGCTTCTACGCCGATCGCTCCAAGGAGGTGCCGTTCTTCGTGGCGAAGCCGGACGAGAGCCTGGTCTCCTACCTCGACCGGGGCCTGATCACGCCGGGCCGCGCGCTCGACCTGGGGTGCGGGCCTGGCCGTAACGCGCTGCACCTCGCCTCCCTGGGCTTCCGGGTGGACGCCGTCGACCTCTCCGCGACGGCCGTCGACTGGGCGCGCGAGCGCGCCCAAGAAGCCGGTGCCGACATCCGCTTCCGCCACGGCGACGCCTTCGCCCTCGGCCCGGCCGAACTGGGCGGCCCCTACGACCTGATCCAGGACTCGGGCTGCTTCCACCACCTGCCGCCCCACCGGCGCGTCAGCTACCTCGCCCTGGTCGACCGCGTCCTCGCCCCCGGCGGCCATCTCGCCCTGACCTGCTTCGCCGCCGGCGAGATGGGCTCCGAACTCCCGGACGCGGCCTTCTACCGCCCGTCCGGCCCCGCCGAGCGCCCCGGCCTCCACGGCGGACTCGCGTACACACCGGAGTCCCTGCGCCGGATCTTCGCCGGTCTCACGGAGATCGAGGCGCGCCGCATGACCGACGAGCCGCCCGAGTCGCCCCGCTTCGGCGAACCGTTCCTCTGGACGGCCCTGTTCCGCCGGCCCGCGTCCGGCGGAACGGTCATTTAGGTTCTTCCGTCAGGCGTGCGGCGAGTTCGTCCAGGTCGGCCACGAACCAGACGTGCCGGCCGCGGTTCGATTCGCGGACGAGGTCGGGCAGGGCGGCGCTCGCCCGCAGATGGTGGGAGATGTCTCCGACGACCACAAGGTGGAGCCGGTAGTTCACCAGTTTCTGGAGGATCGCGCCGGCCAGCCCGGTGCTGAGGTCGAAGAACCGGTCGTCGAACCGCTCCGCCGGGACCGCGACCACCTCCGCTTCATGGTAGGCCGCCCCGACCAGGTGGTCGAGCGCGTCCTGCGCGGTGGCGAGGGGCGGTCCTGCCGCGTCGCAGACGAGCACCGGTATGCCGTGGTGCTCCACGAGAAGGTCAGGCACGGCGCGCCGCCCCCGTCCCTTCGGGGGATCCGGCGCTGTCCGTGAACATGCCGTTCTCCGGGCCGAGTACGCCGTCGATCAGGTGCAGCAGGTCGGCGGTGGCGGTGGCGCCGCCGAGGATCACGATCTTCATCCGGTTCCGTTCCTTGTCGTAGACCGTCTGGACGCGCAGTGGGTCGGGGGTGTCCCGGACGGACCGCGTGGTGGCCGTGAGGTAGGTGCTCAGCCGGTCGGCCGCGGCCGGGCCGAGCGCGTCGATCTGCACGATGCTCGACACCTCCACGTGCCCGCGCGCCACCCCGGCGCCCGGGGCGTCCCCGGGCGCCGGGCGGCTGGTCAGCGCCTCGAAGTCCGCCCGGCTGATCCGGTACTGCTTGCCGATCCTGACGGCCTTCAGCCTGCCGTCGCGGACATAGTTCCGCACGGTCCGCACATGCAGCCCGAGACGTTCGGCGACCTCACCGACCGAGTACAGCTCCTGCTCAGGACTCTCCATACATCCTTACGATACCTAAAACTACTCTCATAGGAGAGCGTTTAGCGAAGAAAGGGAAAGATAGGGAAGGTGTGCCTCATGGACGTCAGCCGTGCTCAGCCGTCGGTCAGGACCACACACGACTCCGGCGGCAGCCGCAGCACCCCGTCCGCTCCCGGTGCCGCCACCGGCTCCCACGCCGCGAGTACCCGCCCGGCGCCTCCCCTGGGCAGGCCGTCCAGCGGGATCTCCACGTCCCGCGAGGAGAGGTTCACCGCGATCCGCAGCTCGCCTCTGCGGTACGCCAGCCAGCGCGCCCCCTCGTCGTACGCGACCCGCACCGCCGCCAGGTCCGGATCGGCCAGGTCCGGCTGCTCGTGGCGCAGGGCGATCAGCTCGCGGTACCAGGCCAGCAGGCGCGCGTGCGGCTCGCGCGACTGTTCCGAGCGGTCCAGGCAGGAGCGTGCGCGCGTCGCCGGGTCCTGCGGGTCCGGGATGTCCTCGGCCGCCCAGCCGTGCGCCGCGAACTCCCGGCGCCGGCCGCTGCGTACGGCCTCGGCGAGCGCCGGATCGGGGTGGTCGGTGAAGAACTGCCAGGGCGTGGCCGCGCCCCACTCCTCGCCCATGAAGAGCATCGGGGTGTGCGGCCCGGTCAGGACGAGGACGGCCGCGCAGGCCAGCAGCCCGGGGGAGAGGGTGGCCGAGAGCCGGTCGCCGAGCGCCCGGTTGCCGATCTGGTCGTGCGTCTGGGCGTAGCCGAGGAAGCGGTGCGCGGGCGTTCTCGTACGGTCGACGGGGCGACCGTGCGTACGGCCCCGGAAGGTCGAGTACGTGCCGTCGTGGAAGAAGGCGTGGGTCAGCGTCTTGGCCAGCGCGGCCAGCGGCTCGCGGGCGAAGTCGGCGTAGTAGCCCTGGGATTCGCCGGTGAGCGCGGCATGCAGGGCATGGTGGAAGTCGTCGTTCCACTGGGCGTGCAGCCCGAGGCCGCCCTCCGCGCGGGGCGTGGTGGTGCGCGGGTCCCCGAGGTCGGACTCGGCGATCAGGAACAGCGGCCGGCCCAGGTCGGCGGAGAGCGCGTCGACGGCCGTGGACAGCTCTTCGAGGAAGGTCAGCGCGCGGTGGTCGGCCAGCGCGTGCACGGCGTCCAGCCGCAGCCCGTCGAGCCGGAAGTCCCGCAGCCAGGCCAGGGCGCTCTCCCGCAGATACGCGCGCACCTCGTCCGAGCCGGGGGCGTCGAGGTTGACGGCGGCGCCCCACGGGGTGTGGTGCGTGTCGGTGAAGTACGGTCCGAACGCGGGCAGATGGTTGCCCGCCGGGCCGAGATGGTTGTGCACGACGTCGAGGACGACCCCGAGGCCCAGACCGTGCGCCGTGTCGACGAAGCGCTTGAGCGCCTCGGGGCCGCCGTACGGCTCGTGCACCGCCCACAGCGACACCCCCTCGTACCCCCACCCGTGGGTCCCGGGGAAGGGGCACACCGGCATCAGCTCGACGTGGGTGATCCCCAGTTCGGCCAGGGGAGCGAGTCGCGCCGCCGCCGCGTCGAAGGTGCCCTCACGGGTGAAGGTGCCGATGTGCAGCTCGTACAGGACCGCGCCGGGCAGCGGCCGGCCCGGCCAGGGGACGCGCCAGTCGTACGCGGCCTGGTCGACGACGGCGCTGCGGCCGTCGGGGCCCTCCGGCTGGTGGCGGGAGCGCGGATCGGGCCGTACGGGGCCGCCGTCGAGCGCGAAGCCGTAGCGCGTCCCTTCGACCGGCGCGGCGACCGGTCCGTCGGCTGTACCGTCGGCCGGTCCGTCGGCTGTTCCGGCCGTCGTCTCGGCGGTCCACCAGCCGGGTCTGCCCTGGTCACGCTCCATGGGCAGGACGACGGGTCCGGCGCCGCCGGGTCCCGCCTCGCCGTGGCTGCCGGGTCCCGCGCGGTCCGCCCCTCCCAGATGGAGGTCGACCCGCTCCTGCGCCTTCGGTGCCCACACCTCGAACTGCACGGGTGGTTCCCCCTTGTCGTCGGCACCGTCCCTCTGACGGTGACACCTCTCATGGTGGCAAGGGAGACGGCCGCAGGCTCGGTGATCACGGTGAATCGGTGGCCGTGGCGCGGACGGGGACACCGCGAGCGTGCGGAGGGGAACACCGGTCCGCGTCGACGGAAACACCGGTCCGTGCGGACGGGAACACCGGTCCGCGTCGACGGGAACACCGGTCCGTCTGGACACGTCAGGGCCGCCGGAAGGACAATCACGTCTGTGACGTCCTCCTTCGAGTCTCCCGCGTATCCCGTGCGGCTCTCCGACGCCGAACGTGACCGTGTCCTCGCGGTGCTCAGGGAAGGCGCGGCGCAGGGCAGGCTCTCGCACGACACCTTTCTGCGCCGGACGGACCTGGCGCTCGCCGCCCGCGGGGCCGACGAGCTGAAGCCGCTCACCGCGGACCTGGAGGCCGAAGGCCGCTGGTCCCGTGGGCTGTTCGCGGCGGTGGGCCGGATCTCCGCGTTCTCGCACCGGCTGGGCAGGGCGTGGCAGGCCGAGCGGCTGCCGAAGCTGCTGCTGCCGCAGCCGGGCCCTTTCCCGCTGCGGATCGGCCGCGACCCGGTCAACGGGCTGCGGCTCAGCCATGACACGGTCTCCCGGCTGCACGCCGAACTGAGCATGGAGGGCGGGCGCTGGGTCCTGCGCGACCTCGGTTCGACGAACGGCACGACCGTCAACGGACGGCGCGTCACCTCGACGGTCGTCGTGCGGGACGGCGACCTGGTGACGTTCGGTCACATGAGCTTCCGGCTCGCCTCGAACTGAGCTGCGGAGAGCGGCAGTCGGGCGGACCCGGCCCGCCGCCCGGTGTGGGGGGTGTGACGGCGGGCCGGGTGCTGTCCGGCGTCCGGGTGGGGGCCGGGCCGGAGTGTGCGGGTGCGCCGGTGGCGGACCGGGCGCGCCCTGGTCAGTGCACGGAGCAGGGCGCTGTGGTGGCGGTGTCCGGTGGCCCGCCCGAGGCCACGTAGCTGAAGGTGGTGGAGGCGCCGGCCGCCAGCGATCCGTTCCAGTCGACGTTGTGGACCATCACCCCCTGACCGCCGTAGGTGGCGTTGCCGTTCCAGAGGCTTTCGACCTTCTGGCCGGTCGGCAGGGTGAACTCGACCATCCAGCCCAGGATCGGGTTGGCGCCGGTGTTCTTGACGGTGATCTCGGCCTGGTAGCCGCCCGACCACGAGTTGGTGGTCTTCCGGGTGGCGGTGCAGGTGGCCGTCGGGTCGGTCGGCGGGTCCGTCGGGGTGGTGCCGGGCTCGCCGACGCCGGTCACCTCGCCGTTGCCGCCGTCGAAGACCACGTCCGAGCAGCTGTAGAAGGTCTCGTTGCTGTCCGAGCGCTGCCACACCATGTAGATGATGTGCCGGCCGCTCTTGCCGCCGGGCAGCTTGCCGGTCCACTTGTACGCGCCGTCCACGGTGCCGACGCTGCCGGTGACCTGCGGGTGGTCGACGGTCATGAACGGGGTGGACTCCAGGGCGTCCCAGGTGAAGGTCTTCGTGGGGTCGAAGCCGTCCTTGGTGACGTACACGTAGAACCAACCGGGGTGCGCGGCCCACGCGTTGTACGAGAAGTCGAGCGACGCGCCCGAGGTCAGGTGGGTGAGCGGCCAGTCGCTCCTGGCCTTGTTGTAGCCGTTGAACGTGGTGTTGCCGCCGCTGCACAGCTGGCCGTCGGGGATGAAGCCCTTGGTCCGCCCGGCGCCGTCGGAGCGCAGCACGGAGAACCAGTTGTAGAGCGGGGTCGTGCCGCTCTCCGCGACCGCGGCCTTGCACGCGGGGTTGACGGGCTTGATCTCACCCGTGCTGGTCAGACCGTCCCGCCAGCACATGAAGGTGCGGCTGGCGGGTTTCATCGGGGTGCCGTGGGCGGACGAGGGCTGACTGTCCGTGACGACCAGCAGCAGGGCGGGGAGTACGGCGAGAAGCGCGAGGAGTACGGCTCTGCGGGGGTGTAACAGCCACAGTGGGGGGCGGTTCATCATGCGAGTCCCTTCGGCATGATTTTTTCGGCGTGATCATGACAAGTGAGCGAGGCGGCCAATGGGAGCGCTCCCATTTCTCGGAACGTAGCGCGGCCCGGTCACTCTGTAAACGCCGTGGACCGAACTTCCGGTAACAGGCCTTCAGGCCCGCGCCACCTCCGGGCCACCGCCACGTCCGGTCCGCGGCCTTCCGTCCGGCCGGCTCCGGTCCGTCCCCCGCGGGCCGCCGTCGCCATCGGCCCGCAGCCCCGGGCCCGCCGCCCTCACTCCGTCGTCAACAGGGCCACCGGGAACTGGTCCAGCAACTCCGCGAGCCGCACCGTCCCCGACACCTCACGCCCCGTCAGGGTGTCCCGCCACCGCCCCGGCGGCAGCGGCAGCTCCGTCGTACGCCAGCCGCCCGCCCGCTCCAGACCGTACGGGAGCCGCGTCGCCACCGTGACCGTGGCGCCGGTGCGGACGAAGGCCAGCGCGTGCGCGGCGGCCGGGCCCACCGCGGGCAGCGGGGTGTACGTGCCGGACTCGCCGAAGACCTCGGGCCGCTCCCGGCGCAGCATCAGCGCGGCTGTCGTGACCACCGTACGGTCGTCGGGCGGGCCGGTCCTGAACGGCCGCCGGTTGTCCGGGTCCACCAGCGCCGGATACTCGCGCTCCGTGCCCTGGTAGAGGTCGGGCACCCCCGGCATGGTGAGGTGCACCAGCGCCGCGCCCAGCGCGCTCGCCCGTACGTACGGCGCCAGCGCGCGGTTGAACGCCGTGACCGTACGCCGCGCGGGACCCGCGGGGCCCGCCTCGACGAACGCCGCCACCGCCTGCTCGTACAGCGCCTCCGGTTCCGTCCAGCTCGTCCGCAGCCCCGCCTCCCGTACCGACTTCAGCAGCGCGGGCACCATCCGCGCCCCGTCCGGCGGGGTCCCGTCCACGGCCGGGGTGAAGCCCACCGCCGTCTGCCACGCCTGCCACGCCACCTGCGGGTCCGGCGCCGCGACCCCCGCCACCTGCTCCAGCAACTGGTCCCACCGCTCGGGGCACTCGGCCAGGATCGCGATCCCGGCCCGTACGTCCGCGCTGCGCTTGGTGTCGTGCGTGGTCAGTACGGTGCCGGTGGACGGCCAGTCGCGCGCGAGGCGCAGGCAGTACGCGTGGAACCGCTCCGGGCTCACCGCCGGGCTGCCCGGGTCGCCGCCCACCTCGTTCGCCGAGATCAGCGGCGTGTAGCGGTAGAACGCCGTGTCCTCCAGCGCCTTGGCGCGCAGCGCGGACGCGGTCTGCGCGAACCGCGCGCAGAACACCGTCTGGTCCTCGCCCGTACCGAGCCGGCCGAGCGCCAGCTCCCGCACCACGTCCACGACGGTGGCCTCCCGCTCCACCGCGAACGCCGTCTTCGCCTGCCTGACCGCCTCCTCGGAGACCGCGGCCTCCGCCGCCTCGGGGCAGGGCCCGCCCGCCGTCGTGTACGGGCGGTAGACCGGTACCCGGACCAGCAGCTCGCGGATCGCCGTACGCAGCGCCCAGGGCGCGTGGTCGCGCAGCGCGGGGTCGGCGGCGCAGACGCGCAGCGCCGTACGGACGAGGAAGGCGGTCTCGGCGGCCAGTTCGTGGAAGACCACCTTGTACGCGGCGCGCCGGGCCGTACCGTTCCAGTAGCCGCCCCGGTCGCCGGCCGGGCCCGCGACATCCCGGTAACGGCGTTCCAGGACCTCGGCGCCCGCCCCGTCCGTGAACACCCCGTCGATGTGGCGCAGCGCGTCGTACCCGGTGGTGCCCGCGACGGCCCAGCCGGCCGGGAGCACCTCGTCGTCGGCGAGGATCTTCTCCACGACCGTCCAGCAGCCGCCGGTCGCCTCGTTCAGCCGGCGCAGATACTCCTCGGGGTCGGCGAGCCCGTCCGGGTGGTCGACGCGCAGCCCCTCGACGACGCCGTCCCGTACCAGCTCGACGATCTTGGCGTGGGTGGCGGTGAAGACCTCCGGGTCCTCCACACGTACCCCGATCAGCTCCGGGATGGTGAAGAACCGGCGGTAGTTCAGCTCGGTGCGGGCCAGCCGCCACCACGCGAGCCGGTAGTGCTGGGCGTCGAGCAGCTCGGGCAGCGGCAGTTCCTCGCTGCCGGCCGCGAGCGGGAAGCGCTGCTCGCCGTGGTGGAGCGTCCCGTCCTCGACGCGCAGCGCCCCCGCCGCCAGCTCGTCACCGACCGGGCCCGGCAGCACCGGCAGCAGCACCTTGCCGTCGCCCGCGGCCCAGTCGATGTCGAACCAGCGGGCGTACGGCGACTCCGGTCCCTCCCGCAGCACCTCCCACAGGGCGCGGTTGTGGACGGGCGCCGCGGCCATGTGGTTGGGCACGATGTCCAGCACGATCCCGAGGCCGTGCTCGCGGGCGGCGGCGGCGAGCTGCCGCAGCCCCTCCTCGCCGCCCAGCTCGGCCCGTACGGCGGAGTGGTCGACCACGTCGTAGCCGTGCGTGGAGCCCGGTACGGCCTCCAGCACCGGCGACAGGTGCAGATGCGAGACCCCGAGCGCGGCGAGATACGGCACGGCTCTCCGGGCGGCCGAGAACGGGAATTCCGGCTGGATCTGGAGCCGGTAGGTCGCAGTGGGCGTCATACGGTCGTACGTACCCCGCTTCTCGACTTCTGTTTCATCGGTATCACTGGATTCGGCGGGAACGGTCTCGACGGGAATGACTGCGGAGTCACCGACTCTCGGGCGCGGGCGGCGGGCGGTCCGCCTCCACCGTAGAGCCTGTGGCCTACGCCGTGTGGACGTACGGGGTGGTCGTACTGAGGACGGTGAACCCGAGGCGCTCCAGGATGGGACGGCTCATGTCCGTCGCGTCCACCTGGAGGTAGGGGTAGCCGCGGTCGGCGGCGATCCGGGCCCGGTAGGTGACGAGCGCGCGGTAGACGCCCTGGCCGCGCCACTCCTCCGTCGTACCGCCGCCCCACAGACCGGCGAACCGCTTGCCGGGCGGCAGTTCCAGCCGGGCCGCGCTCACCGGTACGTCGCCCGCCATGGCGACGACCGCGGAGACCGTGTCGGGGAACTCGGTGAGCTGGGCGAGGAGCTGCCGACCGATCCGGCCGTCGTCCGTGCCGAACGCCTGATCGTGCACGTCCGCCATGAGGGCGACCCCGGCCGCGTCGGTCACGGGGACCAGCCGGACGCCCTCCGGTGGCTCGGCGTCGCCGAGCAGATCCCTGACCTCGGCGACCATGAGCGCCTCCGTGGGCTCGGCGACGAACCCGGCCGCGAGCAGCAGCTTCCCGAGACCGGCGGGAGCGTCATGGTCGTAGAGCTTCCACTCGAACTCCAGGCCGAGCGCGGTGAAGTGCGCCACCTGCTCCGCGATCGCCGCCACGGCCGAGCTCTCGTCCAGGTCCGACCAGAGGACCCCGTTCCAGTCGTGCGGGCCGCCGCTGCGGCGCACCACATTCCCGGCCCGCTCCGGCGACGCGCGCGAACCGTCGGCCCCCGCGCGCAGTCGCATGTCCCGGTCGAACGCCTTCAGTACGGTTTGCTTGTCCATCCGGGCACTGGATCACCGGCGGGGGCGGCGCGGCAACCGGGTTTCCCAGCCCGCCGCGCCGCGTCCGCTCCGCGCCGCGTCCGCTCCGGGGAGCCGTACGGCCCGTACGGCTCCCCGTACCGGCCGGGGCCCTACGCCGGCCGCATCAGCACCGTCATGCTGCGGCCGATCATCTTGAGCCGCTCGCCGCCGTCGACCTTCTCGCCCTGACCGCGCACCACGCCCTCGGGGCGGGCCGTGTCCACCATGACCTGCCACTGGCGTCCGTGGTTCACCGGCACTCTGAACTCCAGCTCGTCCGCGCTCGCGTTGAACATCAGCAGGAACGAGTCGTCCGAGATCCGCTCCCCGCGTGGCCCCGGCTCCGAGATCGCGTGGCCGTTGAGGAAGACCGTCATCGCCTGGGCGTGCGCCGCCTGCCAGTCCTGCTGGGTCATCTCCTCACCCGCGGGGGTGAACCAGGAGATGTCCGACAGGTCGTCGTGCGTGCCCTCCACCGGGCGCCCGTGGAAGAAGCGCCTGCGCCGGAAGACCGGATGGTCCCGGCGCAGCCACACCATCGCCTGGGTGAAGGCCAGCATCGTCCGGTCGGTCTCCGCGCCCGGCTCCGGCCAGCGGACCCAGGAGACCTCGTTGTCCTGGCAGTACGCGTTGTTGTTGCCGCCCTGCGTACGAGCGAACTCGTCGCCGTGGCTGAGCATCGGCACGCCCTGGGAGAGCATCAGCGTCGCGATGAAGTTGCGCATCTGGCGGTTGCGCAGCTCCACGATCTCCAGATCGGCGCTCTCGCCCTCCGCCCCGCAGTTCCAGGACCGGTTGTGGCTCTCGCCGTCCCGGTTGGACTCGCCGTTGGCCTCGTTGCGCTTGTCGTTGTACGAGACCAGATCGTGCAGGGTGAAGCCGTCGTGGCAGGTGGTGAAGTTGATGGAGGCCAGTGGCCGCCGCCCGTCGTCCTGGTACAGATCGGACGAACCGGTCAGCCGGGACGCGAACTCGGCGAGGGTCCTGGGTTCGCCGCGCCAGAGGTCCCGTACGGTGTCGCGGTACTTCCCGTTCCACTCGGTCCACAGCGGCGGGAAGTTCCCCACCTGGTAGCCGCCCTCGCCCACGTCCCACGGTTCGGCGATCAGCTTCACCTGGCTGACCACCGGGTCCTGCTGGACGAGGTCGAAGAACGACGACAGCCGGTCCACCTCGTGGAACTGGCGGGCCAGGGTCGCCGCGAGGTCGAAGCGGAAGCCGTCGACGTGCATCTCGGTCACCCAGTACCGCAGCGAGTCCATGATGAGCTGGAGGACGTGCGGGCTGCGCATCAGCAGCGAGTTCCCGGTGCCCGTGGTGTCCGTGTAGTAGCGCTGGTCCTCGGAGAGCCGGTAGTACTGCGCGTTGTCCAGGCCGCGGAAGGAGAGCGTCGGGCCGAGATGGCTGCCCTCGGCCGTGTGGTTGTAGACGACGTCGAGGATGACCTCGATCCCGGCCTGGTGCAGCGCCCGTACGGCCTGCTTGAACTCCAGGACCTGTTCGCCCCGGTCGCCCCACGACGCGTAGGCGTTGTGCGGGGCGAAGAAGCCGATGGTGTTGTAGCCCCAGTAATTGGCGAGCCCGGCGTCCGCCAGCCGGTGGTCGTTGACGAACTGGTGCACCGGCATCAGCTCCAGCGCCGTGACCCCCAGCTCGGTCAGGTGCTCGATCACCGCCGGATGGGCGAGCCCGGCGTACGTGCCGCGCAGCTCCTCGGGGAGCGCCGGGTGGAGCATCGTCAGGCCCTTCACATGGGCCTCGTAGAGCACGGTGCGGTGATAGTCGGTACGGGGACGCCGGTCGTCGCCCCAGTCGAAGTACGGATTGACGACGACCGAGGACATCGTGTGGGGGGCGGAGTCCATGTCGTTGCGCGAGTCCGGCTTGCCGAAGTGGTAGCCGTACACCGACTCACCCCACTCGACGGAGCCGCTGATCGCACGCGCGTACGGGTCGAGAAGTAACTTGGCGGAGTTGCAGCGGTGCCCGCGCTCCGGTTCGTACGGTCCGTGGACCCGGAATCCGTAGCGCTGACCAGGCATGATGCCCGGAAGGTAGGCATGGCGCACGAAGGCGTCGGTCTCGCGGAGCTCCACCGCCGTTTCTGATCCGTCGTCGTGCAGGAGGCACAACTCGATCCGGTGCGCGACCTCGGAGTAGACCGCGAAGTTCGTACCGGCGCCGTCGTACGTGGCGCCGAGGGGATATGTCTGTCCCGGCCAGACCTGCATAGGGAGGACTCTTCCATTTCTGATCCGGGTGGAGCGGGCTGTTGTGCCAGATCTTCCCCGAAAGTAGGGCAACCACCTAGGAACCCGCAGCCTTCTTGGCCCTTCTTGCCCCGAGGGTCAACCGCGTGCACCGCGCCGTCGCCCGGACCGGTCATGGTGCTCAGCGGCCCCACCGGGCTCCTCCCGCCCCGCCGGGCGCGCGGAGAAGATCGGGTGGAATCGTGATGAATCATCCCACTCCGGTGGAAGTCACCACCGGGAACAAGCCGCATGAACAAGGGAGTTGGGAAAGGAGCCTGTGCATCCTGCTGCACCTGGTCCGGTCGGCGGAGTACCCTTCCTTGATCGTTGAAAAGGGAGAGAAGGCGGTGCGCGGGTGAGCTCGGGAGGGCTGGAGCTGCCCCCAGGTGACGCAGGTCATGCGGGGGAATCCGGCGACATCCCGCCCGGAGTGGTCTCCCTCGCGCGACCGATGGAGATCGGGGCGGAACTGGACTGGGGCGCGGACGCCTGGAACGAGGTCCGTACGCGCGCACAGCGGGCCGGGCGGGCCTACATCTGGCTGAATCTGGTGGAGCAGCGGCTGCGCGCGGTCGTCGCCGCGGTCCTGCGGCCCATCTACGAGCCCGTGCACGGCGAGGAGTGGGTGGTCGCCGCCGCCGGGCCCGCCGGGCAGGAGTGGGTGCAGCGCGCCGTCGCCGTACGGGAGGTGTCCCGGCGCAAGGGCTACCTCCTCGACCCGGCCGACGACAACGTGCTGAGCTTCCTCACCCTTCCGCAGCTCAGGGAGCTGATGGTCCAGCACTGGCCCTGCTTCGAGCCGTACTTCGACGACCGCCGCGACGTGGAGCTGGCCCTCGACGAGCTGGAGGTCGCGCGGAACGTCGTCTCCCGCAACCGGGCGCTCTCCGAGACGGTCCTCGCCCAGGCGGAACGGGCCTCCGCGAGGCTGCTGGAGATCCTCGGCGGCGGCAGCGGCATACCGTCCTCGCAGCGGCTGCGCGTCGACGCGGTGGAGGACCTGGTCGGCGACCGGTACGGCGATGTCGTCTCCGTCCACTCCGACCGGGTCAGACTGCAGCGCCAGCTACCCGCGGAGGACCTGTTCGGCGGGGCCCGGCGGCTCGACGCCATCGGTATCGGCCTCAACCTCCTCGTCCAGAACTTCTCCGGACGCCGGCTCGTCCGGCTCGCGGAGTCCGGCTGCAGGACCCGGCTGGTCTTCCTCAACCCGGCGAGCAGCGCGGTCAAGCGCCGGGAGCGCGAGCTGGGGCTGCGCAAGGGGGAACTGAGCCGTTCGGTGGAGATGAACATCCTCCACATGCGCCGGGTGCGCTCCAACCTGCGCGACCCGGGCGCCTTCGAGATCCATGTCTTCGACGAGACGCCGCGCTTCACCGCGTACCTCGTGGACGGGGATGGCCCCGACGGTCTGGCCGTCGTCCAGTCGTACCTGCGCCGGGCACGCGGCATGGAGGCCCCGGTCCTGGTGCTGCGCGGCGGCGGGCGTGAGGTCGTGCGGGCGGGGCAGGACACGGAGCACGGGCTCTTCCAGACCTACCGCGAGGAGTTCGACTCGGTCTGGACGGACTCCCGGCCGGTCTCCTGAACCGGGGCGTTGTCAGTGGCCCGTGGCAGGGTGAAAGTCCGGCGGGGAGATCCGACGGGGGGAGCGGGGGAAGCACCACCGCACCACGAAGGAGGACCACACGATGACTTGGCACGGGGAAGCACTGGCCGGTTTCGACCTGGAGACGACCGGTACGGAGCCGCTGGAGGCCCGGATCGTGACGGCCGCGGTCGTCGAGGTCCGGGGCGGCGAGGTGATACGGGAGCGGAGCTGGCTCGCGGACCCGGGCATCCGGATCCCCGCCCAGGCGTCCGCGGTGCACGGCATCAGCAGTGAGCGCGCCGCCTCGGAGGGGCGTCCCGCGCCCGAGGTGGCGGCCGAGGTCGCGGAGGTCCTGCGCGGCTACTGGGCGCGCGGGGTGCCGGTCGTGGCGTACAACGCGCCGTTCGACCTGACGCTGCTCGCGGCCGAGCTGCGGCGCCACGGGCTGCCGGGGCTCGGTCCGGTCGGCCCGGTGATCGACCCCTACACGATCGACCGGGCCGTCGACAAGTACCGCAGGGGCAAGCGCAATCTGGAGGCGGTCTGCGGGGAGTACGGCGTGGTGCTGGACGCGGCCCATGATGCGGGCGCGGACGCCCTGGCGGCGGCCAGGGTGGCCACCGCGATAGCCGAGCGGCACGCCTCGGTGGCCGCGCTGACCCCGCCGGAGCTGCACGAGCGCCAGATCGCCTGGTACGCGGAGTGGGCGGTGGACTTCCAGCGCTTCCTGCGGAAGAAGGGGAACACGGACGCGGTGGTCGACGCGGTGTGGCCGCTGCGCGAGCCGGTGGTGACGACGACGCCCTGACCCCGGTGCCGCGCGGATCCGTACCGCCGCGGTCCGGCGGTCCCGCGGTCCCGTACGGGCGGGCCGGCCGGTCAGAAGGGGTACCAGCGGACCTCGGGGTCGTCGTCGCGCAGGGAGGCGACCCGGCGCCGGAACTCGGCGAGCGCCTTGGGGTTGGCCGGGGCGTGCTGCGCCACCCAGGCGCAACTGGCCGTCTCGCGGGCGCCGCGCAGTACCGGACAGCCTGACCAGGCGCGGACGTCCCAGCCGTAGACGGCGGTGAACATGTCGTACGCCTCGGGGGCCAGCCCGTACCGGTCCCTGGACAGCGCCATGACCACCAGGTCGTGTTCGCGGAAGTCCGCGGAGAAGGTCTCCAGATCGACCAGCACGGGCCCCCGCGGGCCGACATGGACATTGCGCGGCAGCGCGTCGCCGTGGATCGGGCCGGCCGGAAGGTGCGGGGTGAGTGTGGCGGCGGCCTCGGCGAAGCCGTCCCTGCGCCCGCGCAGGTACGCGGCGTCGGCGGGGTCGATCGTGTCGCCCGCGATGTGCAGCCAGCGCTCCACACCGCCGAGCAGTTCGCGGCGGGGCAGGGTCAGTACGGCGGGATCGGGGGCGGGCAGGGCGTGGACGAGCCGCAGCAGCGCGGCCAGATCGGCGGGTTCCGCCGGGCGTACGGCCTCGGGCAGCCGGTGCCAGAGCGTCACCGGATGGCCGTCCACGGACCGCGCCCCGGATTCGGCGGCCCGTACGGCCGGCACCCCGGACTCGGCGAGCCAGGACGCGAGGGCGACCTCGCGCCGGGCGCGCTCCAGCAGCTCCGGGTGGTCCCGCGCGTCCCTGCCGACCTTGACGACCAGCCCGGCCGTCCCGAACACCGCGTTCTCGCCCAGGGCCAGCAGCTCCGCGTCGTGCGGCAGCCCCGGCAGCCCCGCCCCGGCCAGAATCTCCCGCGCCCGCGCCTCGTCCATCGTCGGCCCACTTACTTCCGGTCGTCGCTCCGCGCGGTCCATCGCGTCCCGCGCCACCGCGAAGTCTCCCATCCGCCCGCGTGTGCGTGCTTGACGTACCACGAGGGCGTCCCCACGATGACGAGGACGGACAGGACGGCCCCTGACAGCCCCACGCGAAGGAGTCGCATCCGTGACATCGGCCACCGCGACGACGCGGTCAGCGGCGGAGGAGGCCGGCGAGGGCCGGTCCGGTACGGGACGTACGGGCCGGCCCCGGAAGCCGCTGGATCACGGTGCCTGGTTCCTGGTGCTGCCCGCGCTGCTGCCGATCCTGGTGCTGAGTGTGGGACCGCTGCTCTACGGCGTCGCGCTCGCCTTCACCGACGCGCAGTCCGGCCGCACCGAGCCCACCGGGTGGATCGGCGTCCTGAACTTCCAGGACCTGCTGCACGACACGCTCTTCTGGGACTCCTTCGGTATCGGCCTGCTCTGGGCGGTCGGGGTGACCGTGCCGCAGTTCGCGCTCGGCCTCGGCCTCGCCCTGCTCCTCGACCAGGACCTGCGCCTGCGCTGGCTGGCCCGGGCCCTGGCGATCATCCCCTGGGCCATGCCCGAGGTCGTCGTCGCCGTCATGTGGCGGCTCGTCTACCACTCCGACGCCGGGGTCCTCAACGAGACACTGCGCGATCTGGGCCTGGGCGAGGGCCGGGACTGGCTGACCGGTCTGTCCACCGCCCTGCCCGCGGTGATCGTCGTCGGTGTCTGGGCCGGCCTGCCGCAGACCACCGTCGCCCTGCTGGCCGGCCTCCAGAACACCCCGCGCGAACTGCACGAGGCCGCCGCGCTCGACGGCGCGGGCGCCTGGCGCCGCTTCCTCGCCGTCACCTGGCCCGCGCTCCGGCCGGTCGCCCTCGCCGTCACCGCGCTCAACTTCATCTGGAGTTTCAACTCGTTCGCGCTGGTCTACGTGCTGACCAGCGGCGGCCCCGGCGGTCGCACCCGGCTGCCGATGCTCTTCGCGTACGAGGAGGCGTTCCGCTACGGCCAGTTCGGCTACGCCGCCGCGATGGGGTGCGTGATGGTCGCCGTGGTCTCCGTACTCCTCGCGTTCCATCTCGTCGGCCGGCTCACGAAGGGGGCGGAGGCATGAGCCCGCGCGTCAGCGGCTCCGTGCGCGCCGGACAGTACGCCGCGCTCCTGTGCTACCTCGTCTTTCTCGCCTTCCCGTTCCTCTGGCTGCTGTCCACGGCCTTCAAACCGCCCCGGGAGCTGGGCAGCCTCCACCCGACCTGGATCCCGCACCACCCGACGCTCGACAACTTCCGCCAGGCGTTCGACGAACAGCCGCTGCTGCGGGCGGCGGCCAACAGTCTGACGGCCGCCCTCGCCGCCGCGCTGATCGCCGTCGTCGTCGCGACCCCGATGGCCTACGTGATGGCCCGCCGGCGCGGCAGGCTCGCGGCGGCGGCCACCGGCTGGGTGGTGGTCAGTCAGGCGTTCCCGTTCGTCCTGGTGATCATCCCGCTCTTCCTCGTCCTCAAGAACCTGCGCCTCGTCGACTCCCTGGGCGGGCTGGTCCTGGTGTACGTGGTCTGGTCGCTGCCGTTCGCGCTCTGGATGCTCACCGGGTACGTCCGCGCCCTGCCCACCGAGCTGGAGGAGGCCGCGGCCGTGGACGGCGCGGGCCGGATCCGCACCCTCGTCTCCGTCACCGCACCGCTGCTCGCGCCCGGCATCGTCGCCACGGCGCTCTTCGCGTTCATCACCGCGTGGAACGAGTTCTTCTTCGCGCTCGTCCTGCTCAAGTCCCCCGGGAAACAGACCCTGCCGGTGGTGCTCACCCACTTCGTCGGGGCGGAGGGCGTCGCGGATCTCGGACCGCTCGCCGCCGCCGCGTTCCTCGCCACCCTGCCCTCCCTCCTCGTCTTCGCCCTCATCCAGCGCCGGATCACCGGCGGGATGCTGGCCGGGGCGGTGAAGAACTGATGCGCCGGCCGAAGACCTTCGCGGCCGTCGCCGCCGTGCTCGCCCTGCTGCTCGGCGGCTGTTCCGGCGGCGGGACCGACGGCGCGCGGGAGGACGGGATCACCCTGCGCTTCCAGTCCCTGGCCTGGCAGGACGAGTCGGTCCGCGCCACCGAGGAGCTGGTGGAGGAGTGGAACGCGGCCCACCCCGACATCCGGGTCGAGTACGTCCAGGGAAGCTGGGACAGCGTCCACGACCAGCTCCTCACCTCCTTCGAGGGCGGCGAGGCGCCCGACCTCATCCACGACGCCGCCGACGACCTCGCGGACTTCGCCTACGGCGGCTACCTCGCCGACCTGCGTCCCTTGCTCTCCGACCGGCTCACCCGGGACATCCCCCGGCGCAGTTGGGACACGGCCACCTTCGGGGACGGCGTGTACGGCGTGCCGTTCCTCCAGGAGCCCCGCGTCCTGATCGCCGACCAGAAGATCCTGGACGCCTCCGGGGTCCGGATCCCCACCGCGGAGCGGCCCTGGAGCTGGCCGGAGTTCCGGCGGATCAGCGGTGAGCTGACGGCGTTCATGCGGCAGGGGCGGGCGAAGGAGAGGTTCGCGGTCGCCTGGCCGCTCAAGGACCCCGTCTCCGCGACGCTCAACCTCGGCCTCTCCACCGGCGGCCGGCTCTTCCACCGGGGCGCGGACGGGAAGGTGACGATCCGGTTCACCGAGGACGACGCCGTGGTGCCCGACACGGTCCGGCGACAGGTCACCGAGGACAGGAGCGCGTCCGGCGCCACCCTCGGCATGGGCGGTTCCGACACGCTGCCCGGCCTGTTCGGCGGGAAGTACGCGATGGTCCCGCTCGGGTTCTCGTACCGTCAGCAGATCATCCAGCAGGCACCGGAAGGCTTCGAGTGGACCGTCCTGCCGGCCCCCGCCGGCGACGGGAGCGCCGGGGCAGGTGACGAGGGGGCCGTGCCCGCGCAGGGCGTGAGCCCGCAGACCCTCTCCATCGCCCGGGACAGCCCGCACAAGAGGGAAGCGGCGCGCTTCCTCGACTTCCTGCTGCGTCCCGGGAACATGGTGCGCCTCGCGAAGGGCGACTGGATGCTGCCCACCGGTACGACGGCTCTCGCGGACCCGTCCCTGCACACCGCCGAGCACGGCTGGGCGACGGGAGCGGCGCTCGCGGGCGGACTCCGCCCGGCCCCCGCCCAGTCCGTACGCGGCTACCCGGAGTGGAAGGACAAGGTGGCGACCCCGGCGCTCCAGGAGTACTACAGCGGCGCGATCGACCGTACGGAGCTGGAGAAACGCCTGGTCGAGGACGGCAACCGGGTGCTGGCCCGCTACCAGCGGTAGACATGTGGACGGACTCCAATGTAGTTGCACGAGACGTATCGTCTTGTTTATGTTGAGGGCATGACCGCAGCCGAGCCCGCCCACATCGCCATGTTCTCCATCGCCGCCCACGGCCACGTGAACCCGAGCCTCGACGTCATCAGGGAACTCGTCGACCGGGGCCACCGCGTCAGCTACGCGATCCCCGCGAACTTCGCGGAGAAGATCGCGGCCACCGGCGCCACACCGGTGATCTACACATCCGTCCTGCCCACCCCCGACGACGACCCCGAGGACTGGGGCACCGAACTGATCGACAACCTGGAGCCCTTCCTCGACGACGCGATCCAGGCCCTGCCCCAACTCGTCGCCGCCTTCGAGGACGACCGCCCCGACCTCGTCCTCGGCGACACCACCTCCTTCCCCGCGCCCGT
Source organism: Streptomyces sp. NPDC059092 (assembly GCF_042756365.1). Taxonomy (NCBI): domain Bacteria; kingdom Bacillati; phylum Actinomycetota; class Actinomycetes; order Kitasatosporales; family Streptomycetaceae; genus Streptomyces; species Streptomyces sp. NPDC059092. The sequence continues at coordinate 165,473 of NZ_JBHZEJ010000003.1, read as the reverse complement.
CCTCGCCCACCGCTGGGGCGTGCCGTTCTTCCAGATCTCCACGCACATGGTCGCCTGGGACGGCTACCGCGAGGAGGTCGCGGAGCCGATGCTCGCGGAACTGGAGAAGTCGGAGCGCGGCAGGGCGTACCGGGCACGGTTCGCCCAGTGGCTCATCGACCAGCACATGGACCACACCGACCCCGACCGGCTCTCCGCGGAACCTGGCCGCTCCCTCGTCCTGATCCCCAAGGCGCTCCAGCCCCGGGCCGACGACGTGGACGAGTCCGTCTTCACCTTCGTCGGCGCCTGCCAGGGCGACCGCGCCGACCAGGGGGAGTGGCGGCGGCCCGCCGGAGCGGAGAAGGTCCTGCTCGTCTCGCTCGGCTCGTCCTTCACCAAGCAGCCCGCGTTCTACCGGGCGTGCGTCGAGGCGTTCGGCGGAGAGCCGGGGTGGCACGTCGTGCTCCAGATCGGCAAGAACGTCGAGGTCTCCGAACTGGGCGAGATCCCGGCCAACATCGAGGTACGGGACTGGGTGCCGCAGCTCTCCGTCCTCCGGCAGGCCGACGCGTTCATCACCCACGCGGGCGCGGGCGGCAGCCAGGAGGGCCTGGCCACGGCCACCCCGATGGTCGCCGTACCGCAGGCCGTCGACCAGTTCGGCAACGCCGACATGCTGGCCGCCCTCGGCGTCGCGCGACGGATCGACACGGCGGAGGCCACCCCCGGGGCGCTGCGCGAGGCCGTCCTCACCCTGGCCGCCGACCCGGAGGTGGCCCGCAGACTCGCCGCGATCCAGGCCGGGATGGCGGCGGAGGGCGGTACCCGCCGGGCGGCGGACCTCGTCGAGGCCGCGCTCACCCCGGACACGGACCGATGACCGCGCGGGGTTCCGTGCCCGGGGCATGCGGGGTGCCCCGGGCACGGCCCCGCCCTATCGTGGGCACATGATCACGACCTATGTGGCGCTCCTGCGCGGAATCAATGTCGGCGGGCACCGGAAGGTCCCCATGGCGGACCTCCGGGCGCTGCTCACCGGGCTCGGCCACGGACAGGTCCGTACGCACCTCCAGAGCGGCAACGCCGTCTTCACGAGCGAGTCCGGCGACGAGAAGGCCCTCGCCACCGCGCTGGAGCACGCCATCGAGGAGCGCTTCGGATTCACCGTCGACTGCCTCGTCCGCAGCGCCGCGTATCTGCGGGCCGTGGCCGACGCCTGCCCCTTCCCGGCCGGCACCCTGGAGGGCAGGCAGCTCCATCTCATCTGCCTCTCCGAGCGGATGGGCCCGGAGCGGTTCGCGTCGCTCGACCCGGCCGCGTACCTCCCGGAGGAGTTCCGGCTCGGCGACCGGGCCCTGTACCTGTACGCACCCGACGGCCTCGGCCGCTCCAAGCTCGGCGACGCGCTCGCCAGGCCCGCCCTGTTCCGGGGCGTCACGGCCACCAGCCGCAACTGGAACACCGTCGTCAAGCTGCTGGAACTGGCCCGTGACTGACCGCACCTCCGCGATCGCCGCGGCCATCGACGCCGAGCTGCGCCTCCTCGACCCGGCCGTCCGCGCCTCCCCGGCGCTGCTCGCGGAGCTGCTGCACCCGGAGTTCCGGGAGTTCGGCGCCTCGGGCCGGGAGTGGGACCGTGACACGGTCGTCGCCGCGCTCACGGAGCCGGGCGGGCCCGTGCCCCGGCCGATCACCACCTCCAAGATGCGGGGCGTGCGGCTCGCCCCCGACGTGGTGCACCTGACCTACGACAGTGCCACGGACGGCCGCCGGGTCCACCGCAGTTCACTGTGGCGGCAGACCGGCGGCACGTGGCTGCTCTTCTTCCACCAGGGCACGCCGTACGGCTAGGGTCTTTCGTTCGGATCTGGCCGGATCAGGGAGCGCCCGCCGCGTCAGCGGCTGATGTCGCTGCGGGCGCGCGAGCCCGGCAAGGTCCAAACGGGAGGCTCTAGGGCCTGTTTCGAACGTAGCGCCGTCCGCCCGTAGGGCGGGGCCTGCGGCGTCCGGTGCACTGCACTCGCTCCGCTCGCTCCGTCTCGGCGCACTGAATTGCCCTTGGGATGCCGAGCGCGATCGCGAGGCGGAGGATCGGCACCCTCGACGGCCCGGACGTACGCGGACGACTCCGGCAACGCGGCGAGCGTGCGTGCCAGGCGTCGCGGGCCAGGCGGGACTTTCGAAACACGCCCTAGACCCGACCGAACCCCGCGAAGGGGCCGTCGGCGGCGAACGCCAGGCCGGCGAAGCGTTCGCCCATACGGCGGTGGGTGGCGGCGTCCGGGTGGAGGTCGTCGGGCAGCGGCAGTTCGGCGGAGTCGGCCTCACCGTAGAGGGCGCGGCCGTCGAGGTGGCGCAGGTTCGGGTCCTCCGCCGCCCGCTGCGCCACGATGCGGGCCAGCTCCTCCCGGATGACGCCGAGGGCCAGCTTCCCCTGGGCGCGCTCCGCCGGATCGCCCGCCGCCCGGAACCGCAGGCGTCCGGCGCCGAGGGCGGAGAAGTCCGGGGCGCTGGGGCCGGGGGCGTCCTCGTGGATGGGACACAGGATGGGCGAGACCACCAGCAGCGGGATGGTGGGGTGGCCCTCGCGGATGGTGTCGAGGAAGCCGTGCACGGCGGGGGTGAAGGCGCGCAGCCGCATCACGTCGGCGTTGACCAGGTTGATGCCGATCTTGACGCTGATCAGGTCGGCGGGGGTGTCCCGCAGGGCGCGGGCGGTGAACGGGTCGAGCAGGGCGCTGCCGCCCAGGCCCAGATTGATCAGCTCCACCCCGGCGAGGGAGGCGGCCAGCGCCGGCCAGGTGGTGGTGGGGCTCGCGGCGTCGGAGCCGTGGCTGATCGAACTGCCGTGGTGCAGCCACACCGGGCGCCCCGGGTCGGAAGCGGGCTCGACGGGGGCGTCGGTGCGCAGGGCGACGAGTTCGGTGGTCTCGTTGTGCGGCAGCCAGATCTCGATGTCCTTGACGCCCTCGGGCAGGTCGTCGAAGCGGAGTGTGGAGACCGGCCCCGACGTGGTCTCCACGGATCCGGTGGTCATGTCGATGGTCATGGTGTTGCCGCCGGTCACAACGGCCTGGCCGGTGAGCCGGCCGTCCACGAGCAGGTCGTACACGCCGTCCGGGCGGGGCGGGGCGCCGACGTAGGCGCGCTTGGTGGGCAGCGTGTCCAGTTCCAGGGCGGTGGCCCGGGTGCGGAAGGCGAGCCGTACTCCGGAGGGCTGGGACTCGGCGAGGGCGAGCTGCGGGTCGGCGCACTGCGCGCGGGCCCGCGCGGGCAGCCGGTGCGGCAGTAGGCCGTGCTCGGTGCGCTCCACTTCGAGGGCGCCACGCAGGAGGTCCGCGGTGACGGGGGTGGTGATCCAGTGGTTCCGGGTGTTCATGGTCTCAGCCTGTGGGTCGGGGCCTGTGTGGGGCCGGACGGTCGGAGGTGCGGAGGCGCGGACCATGTCGACGGAGGCGGACCGCGCGACGGAGCAGGACGAGATGACGGGGGGAGGGCGGCGCGACGGCGGAGGAGGGCGTTTTCAGGGCGCGGGCCGGCCCCGTAGCAGGGCGTCGAGGCGGTCGAGGGTCCAGGACCAGGACTGCTGCGAGTCGGGGACGCTGTGGCTGAAGCCGCCCGCCAGTTCCAGGCTGACGTAGCCGTGGAAGAAGCTGCCCAGCATCCGTACGGCGTGCGTCTGGTCCGGTTCCGTCAGGTCGTAGCCGCGCAGGATCGCCCGCGTCATGCGCGCGTGCCTGCCTCCGGCGCTCGCCGCCGCGGCCTCCGGGTCGAGCCGGAACTGGGCGGCGGCGTAGCGGCCGGGGTGCTCCCGGGCGTAGTCGCGGTAGACGTCGGCGAAGGCGGTCAGGGCGTCCTTGCCGGCCCGTCCTGCCAGGGCGGCGGCGCCCCGGTCCGCCAGCTCCTCCAGGGCGAGCAGGGCGATCCTGGTCTTGAGGTCGTGGGAGTTCTTCAGGTGCGAGTAGAGGCTCGCGACCTTGACGTCGAACTGCCGGGCGAGCGCCGAGACGGTCACCTGGTCGAAGCCGACCTCGTCCGCCAGCTCCGCCCCGGCCCGGACCAGGCGGTCCGTGGTCAGTCCTGCGCGTGCCATAGCCATCCATTCATCAGCCTGAATCAATTATGCATTTGCCTATAAGGCTTAGGCAAATTAGCTTACGGCTTATGAAGCCGCTGACCGAGCAAGAGATCCGTACCGCGTTCGTGAACTGCACCAAGGGCCAGGCCAAACGCCTGTCCGTGCCGCGTGACCTGGCCGACCGGCCCTGGGACGACCTGGACTACCTGGGCTGGCGGGACCCACAGGCGCCCGACCGTGCCTACCTCGTCGTCGAGCTGGACGGCCGCCCCCGGGCCCTCGCGCTGCGCTCGCCCAGCCCCGCCTCCTGGCAGACGCGGCGCAGCATGTGCTCGATCTGCCTGACCCTGCACACGGGCGGCGTCTGCCTGATGGTCGCGCCCAAGGCGGGGAAGGCCGGGCAGCAGGGCAACTCGGTGGGCACGTACATGTGCGGCGACCTCGCCTGCTCCCTCTACGTACGAGGAAAGAAGGACGCGGGCGTCGGCTCACGGCTCCCCGAGTCGCTCACCCTGGAGGAGCGGATCCGGCGGACCGTCGAGAACGTCGCCGCGTTCATGGCCAAGGTGACCGCCTGACCCGGGCACCCGAGCCCGGAGCGGTCGGTCGGTCAGCCGAGTCCGGGCCGTGGTGCGGGGGCCTCTTTCGCGCTTCACCGCCCAGCGGCCCTCGATCCCGGATCGAGCGGTACGAGCGGTACGAGCGCGTCCAAGTCGCGCATGTCCTCGGCGGACAGCCGGATCTCCACGGCGCGCAGGTTCTCGTCGAGATGGGCGGGCGAACCGGTGCCCGGGGTCGGGCACAGCACGGGGGAGCGGTGCAGCAGCCAGGCCAGGGCGATCTGCCCGCGCGTGGCGCCGTGGCGCCCGGCCACGGAGTCGAGCGCCGACGCCGCCGTACCCGTCAACGCGCCGTTCGCCAGCGGGAACCACGGCAGGAACGCGAGCCCGTGCGTCTCGCACAGCCTCAGCACCGCCGCCGACGCGCGGTCCAGTAGGTTGAAACGGTTCTGCACCGAGGCGATCCCGGTCAGGGCGAGCGCCCGCTCAAGCTGCTCGGCGGTGACGGTGTCCAGGCCGATGTACCGGATCTTGCCTTCCCGCCTCAGTTCATCCAGGGCCCCCACCTGTTCCTCCATCGGCACCGCCGGATCCAGCCGGTGGAGCTGGTACAGGCCGATCGTCTCCGTACGCAGCCGGCGCAGGCTCGCCTCGCACATCGCCCGCAGCCGTTCCGGGCGGCCCTCGACGTGCCAGCCGCTGTCGCTCGTCCGCACCACGCCGCCCTTGGTCGCCACGGTCAGCCCGGCCGGATACGGTGCCAGCGCCTCGGCGACCAGCTCCTCCGCGAGCCCCGGCCCGTAGTTGTCCGCCGTGTCGATCAGGGTCACCCCGCGATCGACGGCGCGCCGCAGGACGGCGACGGCGTCCGCACGCTCGCCGCGCGGGCCCCAGTAGCCGGGCCCGGTGAGCTGCGCCGTACCGAACCCCAGCCGCCGCACCGGGAGTCCGCCGTCCAGCGCGAAGGTCTGCGCGACCGGATCCCCGTCCGCCGATCCGTCTCTCCGTTCCGTCATTCCCGGACGGTATCCGACCGTGTAACCGGGCCCCAGGACAGCCCGCGAACACCGTCGCCGCCGTGACGGTGTCCGCGGGCTCAGTAGACGTCGCGTACGTACCGCTTCTCGGCGGCGAGCCGCTTGACGTACGCGGCGGCCCCGTCCTCGTCCAGACCCCCGTGGGCCATGGCGAGTTCGCGCAGCGCCCGGTCGACGTCCTTGGCCATCCGGGAGGCGTCGCCGCACACGTAGAAGTGGGCGCCGTCCTGGAGCCAGGACCAGAGCCGGCCGCCGTGCTCGCGCATCCGGTCCTGGACGTAGACCTTGGCCCGCTGGTCGCGCGAGAAGGCGGTGTCCAGCCGGGTCAGGGTGGCGTCGCGGCGCAGCTTCGCCAGTTCCTCCCGGTAGTAGAAGTCGGTGGCGCGCCGCTGCTCGCCGAAGAAGAGCCAGTTCGGGGCCTGGTGACCGCGGGCGCGCCGCTCCTGGAGGAAGCCGAGGAAGGGGGCGACCCCGGTGCCGGGGCCGACCATCACCATGGGCGTCGCGGGGTCGGCCGGCGGACGGAAGTGCGGGGAGCGCCGCACATGGACGGGTACGGGGCTGGCGGGCGCCGCGTCGGCGAGGAAGGCAGACGCGACGCCCTTGCGCGGGCGGCCGTGGCGGTTGTCGTACCGGACCACGGAGACCGTCAGCCGGACGAGCGCGGGGTCGGCGAGCGGGCTGGACGAGATGGAGTAGAGGCGCGGTTGAAGCCGTTTCAGGGTGCCCGCCCACTCCGCCGCCGTGGCCCGCACCGGGTACTCGGCCAGGATGTCGGCGCACTGGCGGCCCCAGGTCCACTGGGCCAGCTCGCCCTTGTTGTCCGGCCGGAGCAGCTTCTTGAGGGTGCGGTCGTGGCTGCGTTCGGCGACGAGACGCAGCAGCGCGGGGGTGACCGCGGCGATGTCGAGATGGCGGTGCAGCGCGTCGCCGAGCGCCACCTCGCCGGGGCCGGACAGGTCGACGGGCGCGGCGGGGTCGAGCCCGGTGACGGCGAGCCATTCGGCGACCAGGTCGGGGCAGTTGCGCGGCTGCACGCCGAGCGCGTCACCCGCCTCGTAGACGAGCGGGACGGGGCTGTCGCCGGTGTCGAAGGTGAACTCGCGCACCTCCTTGGCGGCGCCGGGGAGGCTGAGCAGCCGGTTCCCGGTCAGCCGGGCGGTGACGGGCGCGGCCTTGGAGGGGCGTACGTCCGGTGCGGGTGCGGGTGCGGGTGCGGGGTCGGGGGCGACGGTGGGTGCGGGCGGCGTTCCCCCGGGCGCCTCGGGCACCGCGCCCGGCCCGGCCGCCGGCCCGGCGCCCGGCTCCGTGAGCAGCGCCGTGCGTACGTGGTCGAGCCACTGCCCGGCGGGCTGTTCGTACTCCGGCTCGCAGTCGGTACGGGGCACCAGGCGGACGGCGCCCAGCTCGTCGAGGCGCGCGTCCAGCCGGCGGCCGTGGCCGCAGAAGTCGTCGTAGGAGGAGTCACCGAGGGCCAGCACCGCGTACCGCACGCCGTCGAGCCGGGGGGCGTCGGGCGCGCTGAGCGCCGCCCAGAACCGGGAGCCGTTGTCGGGGGCGTCGCCGTCGCCGAACGTACTGGTCACGACCAGCAGATCGGCGCCGCGCCCGACCGTGTCCGGCGCCGCGTCGTCGTCCATGTCGAGCAGCCGCGCCGCGAGCCCGTCCTCGGTCAGCCGCCGTACCACCAGGGCGGCGGCCTCCTCGGCGTTGCCGGTCTGCGAGGCCCACAGGACGACGATCTCGCGTCCGGGCACGGCGGCGGAGGGGGAGGCGTCGGGCAGCGGCGCCGCCGGGGCGGCGGTACGGGAGTACATCCCGGCGAGTACGCCGTTGACCCACAGGGCGTGCGCCGGGGCGAACGGCGCACGGTCCGGCAGCACCGGCGTGGCGACGGAGGCCCCCACGCCCGCCTCCGCGCCGGCCTCCGCCCCCACGCCGGCCTTCGTGTCCGCCTCGGCGGCGCCCAGCCCGGTGAGGAACCCCGCCAGATAGCGGCGCTCCTCGTCGGTCAGCACCGGCGGCGCGAGGTCCGCCCCGAACACCCCCGCCAGCGCCGCCACCTTCCCGGGACCGGGACCGGGACCGAGACCGGGACCGGGAACGCGACCCTGACTGCCACCGTCGCCGTCGCCGTCGCTCATTGTCGGCGCCTCCTCCGCGGGGGCGGCGTGGGGCGCGGCGGGCGCGGTGGCGAGCCGGGTCAGCGAGACCGCGCACACCTTGAACTCCGGCTGGAAGGAGATCGGGTCGACCGCGTCGTTGGTGACCGCGTTGACGCAGGTGTACTCCCCGAACAGGTCGTTCCAGTGGAAGGGCGCGAAGCAGCCCCCGGGCCGCACGCGCTCGGTCACCACGGCCGGGAGCACCGCTCGGCCCCGCCGCGAGGCCACCTCCACCGGGTCGCCCTCCGCGATGCCCAGCTCCCGCGCGTCGTCCGGATGGATCTCCACGAAGGGCCCGGGGTTGAGCTTGTTGAGCTTGGCGATCCTGCCGGTCTTGGTGAGCGTGTGCCACTGGTGCGGGAGCCGGCCGGTGTTCAGGACGTACGGGAAGTCGTCGTCCGGCAGTTCGGCCGCCGGCAGGTGCGGGCGCGCGTGGAAGACGGCCCGGCCGGAGGCGGTGGGGAAGACGAGCCGCGGCCTGCCGCCGTCGGGACGCTCGGCCAGGGTCTGGCTGACGCCGTCGTTGAGGTAGCGCACCGGGTTGCGGTCGGGGCCCCCGGCGGACGCGCTGGGCCACTGCACGGGGGCGCGGCGCAGCCGTTCGTAACTCACCCCGCGCAGGTCGTAGCCGGTCTTCGGGTTCCAGGCGCGCTTGATCTCCTCGAATATCTCCTCGGCGCCGCCGTAGCCGAAGGCGTCCTCGTACCCCATCTCGCAGGCGATCCGCGCGATGATCCGCCAGTCCGGCCAGGCCTCGCCCGGAGGCTCCACGGCCTGCCGGCTCAGGGTGAGGGTGCGTTCCGAGTTGACCTGGACGCCCTCGGACTCGGCCCACAGAGCGGCGGGCAGGGCGACATCCGCGTACGCGTTGGTCTCGGTCTCGGCGAAGACGTCCTGCGTGATGACGAACTCGGCCCGTTCGAGCCCCTCGATGACCGTTCTGCGGTTGGCCACCGAGGCGACAGGGTTGGTGCAGATGATCCAGCACGCCTTGACGTCCCCGTCGGCCATCCGCCGGAACAGGTCCACCGTGCCCTCGCCGAAGCCGTCCGCCCGTACGGTCCCGGGCTCGACGCCCCACAACTCCTCGACGAAGGCGCGTTCTTCCGCCACCAGCACCGATCGCTGCCCCGGCAGTCCGGGGCCCATGTACCCCATCTCGCGCCCGCCCATCGCGTTGGGCTGGCCCGTGAGGGAGAACGGGCCGCTGCCGGGGCGGCAGATCGCCCCGGTCGCGAGGTGCAGGTTGACCAGCGCGTTGGTGTTCCAGGTGCCGTGCGTGGACTGGTTGAGCCCCATCGTCCAGCAGCTCATCCACTCGCCCGCGTCGCCGATCCACTCGGCGGCCCGCCGGATGTCCGCCTCCGGGATGCCGGTGATCTCCGCGACCTTCGCGGGCGGGTACTCCGCGAGGAACGCGGGCATCTCCTCCCATCCCTCGGTGTGCTCGGCGATGAACTCCGGGTCGGTGCGGCCGTTCTCGACGAGGAGGTGCAGCAGTCCGTTGAGCAGGGCGAGATCCGTGCCCGGCCGGATCTGGAGGAAGAGATCGGCCTTGGCGGCGGTGGCGCCGCGCCGCGGGTCGACCACGATCAGCTTCGCGCCCGCCCTGACCCGCTCCATGAGCCGCAGGAAGAGAATCGGGTGGCAGTCGGCCATGTTGGAGCCGGTGACGAGGAAGACGTCCGCGTGCTCGAAGTCCTCGTACGAACCGGGCGGGCCGTCCGCGCCCAGCGACAGCTTGTAGCCGCTGCCCGCGCTCGCCATGCACAGCCGCGAGTTGGACTCGATGCGGTTGGTGCGCAGGAAGCCCTTCGCGAGCTTGTTGGCGAGGTACTGCGCCTCCAGGGTCATCTGCCCCGACACGTAGAAGGCGATCGCGTCGGGACCGTGCTCGTCGAGGATCGCGCGCAGCCGCCGCGCCGTCTCCTTGACCGCCGCCTCCATCGGGGACGGTACGGGCTCGTCGCCGCGCTCCGCCCGTACCAGCGCGGTGGTCAGCCGCCCGGGGGCGGTGAGCAGGCCGGCGGAGGTCGCGCCCTTCGTGCAGAGCCGGCCGCGGTTGGCCGGGTGGGCCGGGTCGCCGGACGCCTTGAGAACGGTCCTGCGGCCGTCGGGGCCCGCGCCGACGTCGAGGAGGATTCCGCAGCCGACACCGCAGTACGAGCAGACGGTCCGCACCTGGGTGGCGGTGGCGGTGGCGCCTTCCTGGGGATGCGCTGCGGTCACGGGCGGCCTCTTTCGTGGACGCGGGGTCCGGGGATCCGGGGCGTACGGCTTCCGACCGTACGAAGGGCCCGTTACCCGGAGGTCACGCCGGACGCGTACGAGGAGTTACGCCTGCCACACAGCCGCCCGCACCGCCCCGTGAGGACGGGGGAGCGGAGGCTCCTCACCCGATCAGGTGGAGCGGTTCCCTTCCGCCCCACCCGCTCCCCGGCGTCCGTCACGCTGTCCCGTGTCCGTCCGCCGCCCCCTCGCCACCCGCTGAGGAGCCACCCCATGCCCGATCTCTGGATGCCCGGTGCTGAACGACTCGACATCAGGGACCACGCCCCCACCGACGGCGGCCCGGCCAAGGCCGTCGCCCACATCACCTGGGACAGGGACGCGACCGAGGCCGAGCCCCGGAACCTCGTGCCGTACGCGACCCTCCGGACGTACTTCTCCGGCGACGGCAAGGGCGTCGCCCCGCATCTCCTCTGGAACCCCTTCACCGGCACCTTCTGCCAGTTCGTCCCGGCCGACTCCCGGTCGAAGTCCCTCGCCGACCTGCCGGGCGGTACCCGGACCAACCGGGCCGGGGCCGTGGTCCTCCAGATCGAGGCGCTCTTCTTCCCCTGGTGCGTGGTGAAGGGGAAGAAGTACGAATCGCTCAAGGACACCCCGTGCGAGGGATGGGACGCGCTCCACGCCTGGATCAAGAGCTGGGGCGTCCCGGACTCCTGGCCGATGGGGCAGCCCGACGGGTTCGTCAGCCGGCGCGACGAGAACGTCTGGGCGGAGAAGGCCGGCTGGTACGGCCACGCCCAGGTCCCGGAGAACGACCACACGGACCCCGGGACCTGGCCGGACTTCCCGTAGGCGACGGGCCGGAAGGCCGGACGGGCGGGCTATCGTCCGAGGTGTCCGAGGTGTCCGAGGTGTCCGAGGCCGTCGAGGCCGTCGAGGCTGCCGAGCACGCGCCGGGTGACGTCCTCGACCTCGCCCAGCGCGTCGACGACGGCCGTACGCCCCGCGTAGTAGGCGAGCAGGGAGTCGGTCTGCTCGTGGTGGATCCGCAGCCGGTGCCGGATCACGCCCTCGGTGTCGTCGGCGCGTCCGCGCGCGAGCAGCCTGCGGACGACGATCTCGTCGTCGATCCGGAACTCCAGGACCCGGTCCAGCCTCTTCCCGAGACCGGCGAGGATCGTGGCCAGCGCGTCCGCCTGGACCACGCTGCGGGGGAAGCCGTCGAGCAGGAACCCCCGGGCGGCGTCCGCCGCGCCGAGCCGCTCCGCCACCAGGGCGGTGGTGAGCTCGGCGGGGACCAGCTCGCCGGCGCGCAGATACTCGTCCGCCTCCAGCCCCAGCGGCGTCCCCTGGGCGACATGCGTACGGAACAGATCGCCGGTCGAGACATGGGGCACGCCGAACTCCGCCGCGAGAAGGCCGGCCTGGGTGCCTTTGCCCGCGCCGGGCGGGCCGAGAAGCACAAGTCGCACGCTGGGATCCTTCGCGGGTCGCCCTCCGTCCTCTTCCTGCGAGGACCGTGCGGTCGTTATACCCGCGCCCGCCTGCCCCAGACGTGACACCGCTCACGGTGGTGTCATACGGCTCGCCTATGCTGAAGACGTCGTACCGGAACGGGGGTCGGGATGCGTTACGTCATCATCGGGGCGGGAGCGGTCGGCGGCAGCGTGGGCGGCCGGCTCGCGGAGGCCGGGCAGGACGTGGTCCTCGTCGCCCGGGGCGCGCACTACGCGGCGCTGCGCGCGGACGGCCTGCGGCTCACCACGCCGGACGGCACCCGGGCGCACCGGCTGCCGGTCGTCGACGGACCCGACGCGCTCGCACTGCGCCGGGACGATGTCCTGCTGCTCTCCGTGAAGACCCAGGACAGTACGGCGGCGCTGGACGCCTGGTCGGCGAGGCCCGTCGCGGGCGGCGGTACGGCGGGCGAGCTGCTGCCGCTGGTCTGCGCGCAGAACGGGGTGGAGAGCGAACGGCTCGCCCTGCGGCGCTTCCGGCACGTGTACGCGATGTGCGTCTGGCTGCCCGCGACCTATGTCGAACCGGGCGCGGTGAGCGCCGGAGGCGCCCCGTACACCGGCATGCTGCACCTCGGCCGCTACCCCTCGGGTACGGACGCGACGGCCGCCGCGATCGCCGCCGGGCTGGCGAAGGGCAAGCTCCTCGCGCCGGTCGTGCCGGACGTGATGCGCTGGAAGTACGCCAAGCTGCTGGCCAACCTCGCCAACGCGATCGAGGCCGTCACCGGAGTGATCGGCGAGGAGACCTGGGAGCTGGTCCGGCGCGCCTCGGCGGAGGGCGCGGCCGTCCTCGACGCTGCGGGCATCGCGTACGTGGGCCCGGAGGAACAGGCCGAGACGCGCGGCGAGAACATCGGCTTCGATCCGTCCGGCGGCGTGGAGCGCGGCCACGGCTCGTCCTGGCAGAGCCTCAGCCGGGGCACGGGCACGATCGAGGCGGACTATCTGAACGGCGAGATCGCCCTGCTGGGCCGGCTCCACGGGGTCCCCACCCCGGTCAACGACACGCTCCAGCGCCTGGCCAACACCTTCGCGCGGGAGCGCCGCGCGGCGGGTTCGATGAGCGTCTCGGAACTGACGGCACTCATCGACGGCTGACGGCTGACGGCTGACGGCCGATGGCGCACGGGTGACGGCTGGCGGCCGGTGACGTACGGCTGACGGCGCAGGGTCGGTGACGTACGGCCGACGACGAACAGGCCGACGGCGCACGCGGCCGGTGGCATGCGGCCGGCGCGCCGACGTCGGGCGCCGGGTCACGGCTCCGGACCAGCGCAGGGTCACGGCTCCGGACCGGCGCAGGGTCACGGCTCCGGCCCGGCCCGGCCCGGACCGGTTACGCGTGGCCGACGAGTTCCCTGGCCGGAACCGCCGCCGCGCCGTCGTAGCGGCGCAGGAGCAGCGAAGCCACTTCCGGCGCCGCACCCAGCACCTCGGCGAGCACGTCCGCGCCCGCCTCCCGCGCGCCCGCCGCGATACGGTCGGGGAGCCGGCCGGGGGCGATGACGTACGGTGCCACCGCCACCCGGCGGACGCCCTCCGCGCGCAGCGCGCGGACCGCGTCCTCGGTGCGGGGCAGAGATGCGGAGGCGAACGCAGGCCGCACGGCGCACCAACCGGTGTGCCGCCACTCCCGCGCGATTTCAGCGATCACTGCGATCGCCTCCGGGTCCGATGAGCCCGCCGAGGCCAGGACGACCCCGGTCGAGCGTTTGTCGGCGGCCGTCAGACCGGCCTCGTACAACCGCCGCTCCAGCGCCGCCCCGAGCAGCGGGGACGGGCCGAGCACCGCCGCCTGCCGGATCCGCAGGCGCGGATGGCGGAGCGTCGCAGCTCCCAGCACGGCGGGGATGTCGGACTTGGCGTGGAAGGCGCGCGTCAGCAGCAGGGGCTGCGCGACCACGTCCCGTACGTCCTCCCGCGCGAGCCGGTCCAGCACGTTCGCCACGGACGGCGAGTCGAATTCCAGGAACCCGGTCTCCACCCGCAGCCCCGGCCGCAGCGCCCGCAGCCGCCGGGTCAGGGCGCGTACGGTCGCGGCGTGCCGGGGATCGCGGCTGCCGTGTGCGACGAGCAGCAGCACGGGCCGCGGGGCGCGGTACGTCAGGAGGCGGCGCACAGGTCCTGGCATGGGCATCAGCTCTTCACCAGCAGACCGCGCCCGCGCAGCACCCGGCGCTCCAGCGGGCTGAAGATCAGCAGGTCGATGGCGATCCCGACGATCAGGATCAGGAAGATGGCGAGGAACACCATCGGCATGCTGCCGACCGTACGGCCGTTCTCCAGCAACTGCCCGAGCCCCACGCCGAGGTCCGGCGAGGACGCGATGATCTCCGCGGCCATCAGCGAGCGCCACGAGAACGCCCAGCCCTGCTTGAGCCCCGCCAGATAGCCGGGCAGCGCGGCCGGCATGACGATGTGCCAGGTGCCCCGCAGCCCGGTCGCGCCGAGGGTGCGCCCGGCGCGCAGGAAGAGCGGCGGCACCTGGTCGACGCCGGAGACCAGTCCGTTGGCGATCGAGGGGACCGCGCCGAGCAGGATCACCGCGTACATCATCGAGTCGTTCAGACCGAGCCAGATCACGGCCGGCGGCACCCAGGCCACCGAGGGCAGCGACTGGAGCCCGGAGAGGATCGGGCCGATGGCCGCCCTGACGAACTTCACCCGGGCCACCAGCAGCCCCAGCGGGGTGCCGATCAGCAACGCCAGCAGGAAGCCCAGCAGGCCGCGCGAGACACTGGTCCAGATGTAGCCGAACAGGGTGCCCTGCGTCCACGCGTCGGAGACCTCGCCCCACACCGCGCCCGGTGACGGCAGCTTGTAGCTGTCGGTCACCTTCGCCCACACCAGCACCTGCCACACCACCAGCACCACCGCGACGGCGATCACCGGTGGCAGCACCTTCGCGACGAGCGTCCGGCGCAGCGGCGTACGCCCGGTCTGTACGGTGTCCAGCGCGTCGAGCCCGGCCCCCAGACCGGCCAGATCGGCGCCCGGCGCCGCGCCCCGCTCGCCGGTGCCCCGCCGCACCGCGTCGTCGCGCGGCGTCCCCTGCTCGGACGTCGTCTCAGTGCTGGCCATGGCGGCGGATCTCCCCACGCAGTTCTTCGGTGATCTCGACGGACAGCTCCGCGACCGCGGCGTCCTCGATACGGCGCGGCTGCGGGATGTCCACCCGCCACTCGCGGGCCACCCGGCCGGGCCGCGACGACAGCAGGACCACGCGCTGCGCGAGCCGTACCGCCTCACGGACGTTGTGCGTGACGAACAGCACCGACAGGTCGGTCTCCCGCCAGATCCGGGTCAGCTCGTCGTGCAGCACGTCCCGGGTGATCGCGTCCAGCGCCGCGAACGGCTCGTCCATCAGCAGCAGTTGGCTGTCCTGGGCGAGCGCGCGGGCCAGCGCGACGCGCTGGCGCATCCCGCCGGACAGCTCGTGCACCCGCTTGCCGTACGCCCCGTCGAGCCGGACGAGCCCGAGCAGCCGCTCCGCCTCGCCGCGCCGCTCCTGCTTGGCGACGCCGCGCAGCCGCAGCGCCAGTTCGATGTTCTTGCCCGCGGTCAGCCACGGGAACAGCGCGTGCTCCTGGAACATCAGCGCGGGCCGGCCGCCGGGCGTCTCGATGGCCCCGGCGGACGGCCGGTCGAGCCCGGCGACCAGATTGAGCAGCGTGGACTTACCGCATCCCGAGGCCCCCAGGAGGGTGACGAACTCGCCCGGCGCGACATCGAGCGTGATGTCGTCCAGTACGAGCTGCTGCCCCGCGGGCGTCGCGAAGGACTTCGAGACGTGCGCGATACGGGCGGCGTGGTCCACCGCCGGGGTGGCCTCGGCGGCCTTGGCAAGAGTCGATGCCACGGTCGTCACCTCCTGGGAACGGTGTGGATTCGGGAGTTTCGCGGGTGCGTGCATGCGAGGTGCGTACTGGCGTTCGCGCGTATCCGGACGTACGGCATGACAGGTCTACCGGTTGCCGAGACCCGCGTCGGTGACCTCGGTCTTCCCCTCGGTCTTCAGCACCTTGTTGAGCGGCGCCACGTCGTAGATCCCGTTCAGGTCGGGCTTCTTCAGCAGCCCGGCCTTGACCGCGTGGTCCGCCTCCGAGCGGAGCGTGGAGGCCAGCGGATCATCGGTGATCTTGATGGACTTCCACGCCGGGTCCAGGACATCGGCGGGCAGCGCCTTGCCGGAGAGCTTCTTCAGCGCGTCGTTGGCCGCCGCCTTCGCCTGGGCGTCGTTGGCGTTGATCCACTTGTTCGTCTTCACCGTGCCGCGCAGGAACGCCTCGACGACGTCCGGGTGCTCCTTCAGGAACGTCTGCGACACGATGATGTTGGTGATCACGAACTGCTTGTCCGGCCAGAGGGCCGACTCGTCCAGGATCTCCTTGGCGCCCTCGGCGACCAGCTTGGAGGCGGTCGGCTCCGGCACCCACGCGCCGTCGATGTCCCCGGCCTTGTAGGCGTCCGGGGTGATCTTGTTGTCCGTACGGACGACGGAGACGTCGCCCTTGCCGGACTGCGCGTCGACCTTCCACCCCTGCTCGGAGATCCAGTGGAGGAACGCCACGTCCTGGGTGTTGCCGAGCTGCGGGGTGGCGATCTTCTTGCCCTTGACGTCGGCCAGCGACTTGATCTTCTCGGGGTTGACGACGAGCTTCACCCCGCCCGAGGCGGAGCCGCCGATGATGCGCAGCCCCTTGCCCGCGGTCTGCGTGTAGCCGTTGATGGCGGGGGAGGGGCCGATGAAGCCGATGTCGATGGAGCGCGCGTTGAGCGCCTCGATCTCGGAGGGGCCCGCGTTGAACGTCGTGGCCGACACCTTCGTGCCGCCCAGCTCCTTCTGGAGGATGCCCTTCCCGATACCGACCAGGGCGGTGGCGTGCGTGAGGTTCGGGAAGTAACCGACGCGCACGGTGTCGGCCGACAGCGCCTTGCCGGTGGGCGCGGGGGTGGACTCCTCGGAGGAGTCGGCGGCGGAGCCGTAGCCGCACGCGGAGAGCGCGAGGGCGAGCAGGGGCAGTGCGGCTACGGCGGCCAGTCGGCGGCGCGTGACGGTGCGGGAGGCAGGCACGGGAGGGGTTCCTCTCGTTGGCCCGGTGCTCACGCCCTGGAGGGATACGGGGGCGCGGCCGGGAGGTCGGCAGATCTTCGTCGATACGAGTGGTACGGGTGCGGCTGGTGAGGCATACGGGCGCGCGAGCGGTGCGCGTACGTCATCGCGCACATCGCGCCACCCCGCCCGTCCCCGCGCCGAGGGCGCCGCTGCCCACCCGGCCGCCCTCCTTCGCGAACGTCGCGTAGACGTCGTGCCCGGCGCCCGCCATCAGAAGTCCCAGCCCTCGTCGTCGGCTGCCGTGGCGGCGGCCGGGGCGGGGGCGGCGGCGCCGTCCGCGAAGGCCTCGCCCGCCATGCCGGCGCTCAGCGTCGTCCCGTCGGCCGGGTCGATCAGCAGAAACGATCCGGTGCGCCGTGAGTCCGCGTACGAGTCCAGCGCCAGCGGCTCCGCCGTCCGGACGACGACCCGGCCGATGTCGTTGGCGACGAGCTGCCCCGGCGCCGGGTGCTGGGAGAGGTCGTCCAGCGTCAGCCTCGACGGGATGTCCTTCACGATCGCCTTGACCGTACGGGTGGTGTGCTTCAGCAGCACCCGCTGGCCCACGCCGAGCGGCTGGTCGGCCACATGGCAGACGGTCGCCTCGATGTCCTGCGTCGTGGCGGGCGCGTCGCCGGTCGGCACGATCAGGTCGCCGCGCGAGACGTCGATGTCGTCGTCGAGCAGCAGCGTGACCGACTGCGGCGTCCAGGCGACGTCCACCGCCTCGCCCAGCAGGTCGATCCCGGCGACCTTCGACGTACGCCCCGACGGGAGGACGGTCACGTCCTCGCCGACCCGGAAGGTGCCCGCGGCGATCTGGCCCGCGTACCCCCGGTAGTCGGGGTGCTCGGCGCTCTGCGGACGGATCACGTACTGCACGGGCAGCCGCGCGTGGCAGCCGGTCAGGTCGTGGCTGACCGGGACGGTCTCCAGGTGCTCCAGCACCGTCGGGCCGCCGTACCAGTCCATGTGCGCGGACGGCTCCACGACATTGTCCCCGGCCAGCGCCGAGATCGGGATCGCCGTGATCTCGGGGACGCCGAGGGACGCCGCGTACGCCGTGAACTCCTTGGCGATCGACGCGAAGACGGGCTCCGCGTACTCCACCAGGTCCATCTTGTTGACGGCGAGGACGACGTGCGGCACGCGCAGCAGCGCGGCCACCGCGGCGTGCCGGCGGGTCTGCTCGACCACCCCGTTGCGGGCGTCGACCAGGACCACGGCCAGCTCGGCCGTCGACGCGCCCGTCACCATGTTGCGGGTGTACTGCACATGGCCCGGGGTGTCGGCGAGGATGAACCGCCGCCGGGGCGTGGCGAAGTAGCGGTAGGCGACATCGATGGTGATGCCCTGCTCGCGCTCGGCGCGCAGCCCGTCGGTGAGCAGCGCCAGGTCGGGCGTCTCCTGGCCGCGGCCGAGCGAGACCCGCTCGACGGCCTCCAACTGGTCGGTCAGGACCGACTTGGAGTCGTGCAGCAGCCGGCCCACGAGGGTGGACTTGCCGTCGTCGACGGAGCCCGCGGTGGCGAAGCGCAGCAGCGTGGTCGCCGCGAGCGGCCCGGTGGTGTGCGTGTGCGTGCTCGGCATGGCTAGAAGTACCCCTCGCGTTTGCGGTCTTCCATCGCGGCCTCGGACATCTTGTCGTCGGCGCGGGTGGCGCCGCGCTCGGTCAGCCGGGAGGCGGCGATCTCGGTGATCACCGCGTCGAGCGTGGTGGCGTCGGAGTCGACGGCGCCCGTGCAGGACATGTCGCCGACCGTGCGGTAGCGCACGAGGCGCGTCTCGACGGTCTCGGACTCCTTGGGGCCGCCCCAGTCACCGGCGGTCAGCCACATCCCGCTGCGGCTGAAGACCTCGCGCTCGTGCGCGAAGTAGATCTCCGGCAGCTCGATCCCCTCGCGGGCGATGTACTGCCAGACGTCCAGCTCGGTCCAGTTGGAGAGCGGGAAGACCCGGACGTGCTCGCCCGGGGCGTGCCGGCCGTTGTAGAGCTGCCACAGCTCGGGGCGCTGGCGGCGCGGGTCCCACTGCGAGAACTCGTCCCGCAGCGAGAACACCCGCTCCTTGGCGCGCGCCTTCTCCTCGTCGCGCCGCCCGCCGCCGAAGACCGCGTCGAACCGCTCGGCCTGGATCTTCTCCGTGAGCGGCACGGTCTGCAGCGGGTTGCGGGTGCCGTCGGGCCGCTCGCGCAGCTTCCCGGCGTCGATGTACTCCTGTACGGAGGCGACGTGCAGCCGCAGCCCGTGCTCGGCCACGGCGCGGTCGCGGTAGTCGAGGACCTCGGGGAAGTTGTGCCCGGTGTCGACGTGCAGCAGCGAGAACGGCACCGCGGCCGGCGCGAACGCCTTCAGCGCCAGATGCAGCATGACGATGGAGTCCTTGCCGCCGGAGAAGAGGATCACCGGCCGCTCGAACTCGCCCGCGACCTCGCGGAAGATGTGGACCGCCTCGGACTCCAGCGAGTCCAGGTGGCTCAGCGCGTACGGGGCGTCCGTGCCCTCGGTGACGGCTGCGACGGTGGTGGTCACGCGAGACCCCTTTCGGTGAGCAGCGCGTGGAGCGCGGCGGCGGACTCCTCGACGGACTGGGTGTGCGACTCGATCCGCAGGTCCGGCGCCTCGGGGGCCTCGTAGGGGTCGTCCACCCCGGTCAGCCCGGTCAGCTCGCCGGCCGCCTGCTTGGCGTACAGGCCCTTCACATCGCGTACGGAGCACACCTCGACCGGTGTGGCCACGTGCACCTCCAGATATCCCGTGTCCTCGGCCTGGTGGCGCTCGCGGACCGCCTCCCGGCTGTCCGCGTACGGGGCGATGACGGGGACCAGTGCCTTGACGCCGTTCGCCGCGAGCAGTTCGGCGACGAAGCCGACGCGCCGCACATTGGTGTGCCGGTCCGCGCGGCTGAAGCCGAGGCCCGCGGAGAGGAACTCCCGGATCTCGTCGCCGTCGAGGACCTCCACCCGGTGTCCCTCACCGCGCAGCCGCTCGGCCAGCGCGACCGCGATGGTCGTCTTGCCGGCGCTCGGCAGCCCGGTGAGCCAGACCGTGGCGCCCCGCTCCGTCGCGCTCAACCGTTTCTCCACTTCCTCTTCCCGGCGGACATCGTGTTCCTGGTGGGCCGTCATCAGTGCAGCCCGCATTCGGTCTTGGACCGGCCCGCCCAGCGCCCGGCGCGCGCGTCCTCGCCCGCCAGGACCCGTCGGGTGCACGGTGCGCAGCCGACGGAGGCGTAACCGTCCTCCAGCAGCGGGTTGGTGAGCACCCCGTGCTCCAGGACGTACGCGTCCACGTCGTCCTGCGTCCAGCGCGCGATCGGTGAGACCTTCACCTTGCGGCGCTTCTCGTCCCAGCCGACGACCGGGGTGTTCGCGCGGGTCGGGGACTCGTCGCGGCGCAGCCCGGTGGCCCACGCGTCGTATCCGGTCAGGCCCTCCTGGAGCGGCCCGACCTTGCGCAGCGCGCAGCACCGGTCCGGGTCGCGGTCGTGCAGCTTCGGGCCGTACTCGGCGTCCTGCTCCGCGACGCTCTGCCGCGGGGTGAGCGTGATGACGTTCACGTCCATCACCGCGTCCACGGCGTCCCGGGTCCCGATGGTCTCGGGGAAGTGGTAGCCGGTGTCCAGGAAGACCACGTCGACGCCGGGCCGTACCCGGGCGGCGAGGTGGGCGACCACCGCGTCCTCCATCGAGGAGGTCACGCAGAACCGGGCGCCGAAGGTGTCCGTCGCCCAGGTCAGGATCTCCAGGGCCGACGCGTCCTCCAGGGCGCGCCCCGCCTCTTCCGCGAGGGCCCTGGGATCGTCGGTCTCCGTCAGTGCCGTCATGACTCTTCCCCTCCGTCACTTCGCCGAAGTCCCTGGGCGAGCAGCCCGAGGAACTTCAACTGGAAGGCCCGATTGCATGCCCCGCATTCCCAGGCGCCGTGACCCTGCTCGCTGGGACGCAGGTCCTCGTCGCCGCAGTAGGGGCAGTAGAAGGGCGCCGCGCGTTCGCTCATGACAGGGCCTCCTCGCTGGCCCTGGCCGCCCAGGTGGCGAAGCGCTCGCCGTCCTCGCGCTCCTTCTCGAAGCGCCCGAGGACCCGCTCGACGTAGTCGGGCAGCTCCTGCGAGGTGACCTTCAGCCCCCGGACCTTGCGGCCGAATCCGGCCTCCAGACCCAGCGCGCCGCCCAGGTGCACCTGGAAGCCCTCGACCTGGTTGCCGTCCTGGTCCAGCATGAGCTGGCCCTTGAGACCGATGTCCGCGGTCTGGATACGGGCGCAGGCGTTGGGGCAGCCGTTGATGTTGATGGTGATCGGCTCGTCGAAGTGCGGGATGCGGCGCTCCAGCTCGTCGATGAGCGTGGCACCGCGCTCCTTGGTCTCGACGATCGCCAGCTTGCAGAACTCGATGCCGGTGCAGGCCATCGTGCCGCGCCGGAACGGTGAGGGCTTGACCCGCAGGTCCAGCGCGTCCAGACCGGCGACCAGGGAGTCGACCTGGTCCTCGGCCACATCGAGGACGATCATCTTCTGCTCGGCGGTGGTACGGAGCCGGCCGGACCCGTGCGCCTCGGCGAGCGCCGCGATCTCCGTCAGCTTCGCGCCGTCCACCCGGCCGACGCGCGGCGCGAACCCCACGAAGAAACGCCCGTCGCGCTGGCGGTGCACACCGACGTGGTCACGCCACCGCTGGAGCGGCTGCTCGGGGGCGGGCCCGTCGATCAGCTTCCGCTCCAGGTACTCGTCCTCCAGGATCTGGCGGAACTTCTCCGCGCCCCAGTCGGCGAGCAGGAACTTCAGCCGGGCGCGGGTGCGCAGCCGGCGGTAGCCGTAGTCGCGGAAGATCGAGATGACCCCGGTGTAGACGTCCGGCACCTCGTCGAGCGGCACCCAGGCGCCGAGCCGCTGGCCGATCTTGGGGTTGGTGGAGAGCCCACCGCCCACCCACAGGTCGAAGCCGGGCCCGTGCTCGGGGTGGTCCACCCCCACGAAGGCGATGTCGTTGATCTCGTGGGCGACGTCCAGTGACGGTGACCCGGAGATGGCCGTCTTGAACTTGCGCGGCAGGTTCGAGAAGTCGGGGTTGCCGATGATCCGGCGCTGGATCTCGTCGATGGCGGGCGTGCCGTCGATGATCTCGTCCTCGGCGACACCGGCGACCGGCGAGCCGAGGATCACGCGGGGCGTGTCACCGCAGGCCTCGGTGGTGGAGAGCCCGACCTCTTCGAGGCGCCGCCAGATCTCCGGGACGTCCTCGATCCGGATCCAGTGGTACTGCACGTTCTGCCGGTCGGTGATGTCCGCCGTACCGCGCGCGAACTCCTGCGAGATCTCACCGATGACCCGGAGCTGCTCCGTGGTGAGCCGCCCGCCGTCGATCCGTACCCGCAGCATGAAGTACTCGTCGTCCAGCTCCTCCGGCTCCAGGATCGCGGTCTTGCCGCCGTCGATCCCGGGCTTGCGCTGGGTGTACAGACCCCACCAGCGCATCCGGCCGCGCAGATCGTTGGGGTCGATCGAGTCGAACCCGGCCTTCGAGTAGATCGTCTCGATGCGCGTCCGCACGTTGAGACCGTCGTCGTCCTTCTTGAACTGCTCATTGCCGTTGAGCGGAGTGAAGTGACCCCGGGCCCACTGGCCCTCGCCGCGGTGACGGCTCACCTTGCGGCGTGGCGTGGCGGGGGACGGCTGTTCCGGCGTGGCGGCCATGGCGGTTACGTCCATTCGAGACATGCAGGAGGGCGGCTCTGAACCGCACACGTGCGCGTGGGAACGCGGGGGTGCGCGGCAGAGGGGAGGAAAGAGGGGTGATCGCGGCGGTGCTGGGACTCTCAGCTCGCCGGACAGATGGCGCTGGACATGCGGCAGAGGTCGACGTGGCGTCGACTCACCAAGGCGATTCCAGAGCAGGACATGACGGAAGCGTGTCACGCGGATCTCTGGCCAGTCCACCGTTATCCATCATGTGGACCATAACGTACCGCTATATGAGACGGTGTGTTGTCTGTCACGGGGTGTCGGCGTTTAACCCCTGATCCGGGCCGCTCCCGACCCCTGATCCTGCTCGCCCCGCAGGCGGACGGGTCGTACCGCAGGCCCGCGGCCGGGCCGTACGCCGCCGGGCGGGTCAGGCCGCCGTGTGCGCGCCGGGCCACGGGCCGGGGGCCGCCGCCTCGGGCTCCTCCTCCGTCTTCGTTTCGAAGAGCCGGAAGCCACGCCGCAGATAGTTGTCCATGGCGTGCTCGCCGTCCTTGGAGCAGGTGTGCAGCCAGACCCGCTTCACCTGCTCGGCGTCGGGCCACCGCTCGGCCAGGTCCCAGGCGCGCGCCACCCCGTACGACAGGAGCTGACCGCCGATCCGGCGGCCACGGAAGGCGGGTATCAGCCCGAAGTACGCGATCTCCACCACGGCGTCCTCGTGGGGCCGCGTCTCGATGTATCCGGCCGGGGTGCCGTTCTCGTACGCCACCCAGGTCTCCACGCCGGGCCGCGCCAGATACTCCGACCACCGGGCGTACGTCCACGGCAGCCGGTCCGTCCAGCGGACGTCCCCGCCGACGGCCGTGTACAGGAACCGGCTGAACTCGGGCGAGGGCACCTCGGCCCGTACGATCCGCACCCCCGCCGGGGGCTCCGCGACGGGCCGCAGATCGGCGGGCGAGGTCTGTTCCAGGGACCAGGTGGTCACGGTGATGCTCATACGGGCCAGGAAAACACGGGGCGGGGACGGTCAGAGGGGCGCCCCCGCCCGTCCCCTGGGTACGCGGGCCGCCGGCTCTCACGGCCGGGGCAGGCCTCGCGCGCTCACCACCGCGGGCGCCGTCGAGTGCGGCAGCAGGTCCGCGGGGCGCTCCGGGGCGACCACCTCCACCTCGACCTCCTCGCTGAAGCGGTACGGCCGGTGCGCCAGCACGCCCGAGAGATGGCGCCGCACCCGTGACATCTCGGCGCGGACCGTCACCGTACGGCTGGGGTCCCCGAAGACATCGGCGGCCAGCTCGGCGGCGCTGCGGCCCGCCCGGTGCTCCGCCAGGACGTACAGCAGCTCGGCGTGGCGCGGGGTCAGCTCCTGCGTCCAGCTTCCGGCCGGGCCCGACACGGTGACCGACCGGCGCCGGGGCCCGCTCAGATCCAGTACGACCCGGCCGGGCGCCCCGTCCGCGCCATGCCCCCCGTCGACCCGGATCAGCCAGCCGCCGGGCAGCGGCTCGACCGTGCACATGCCCAGCGACGGCTGCCAGATCCGGCCCGCCCCGAGCGACTTCGGCAGCGGCAGCCGGTCCACCGGCGCCATGCCCGTGACCGCCGCCGTCCAGCCGTGGACATCGACCGCCAGAGCGCGCCCGCCCAGCCGGCACAGGATCGGCGCCGCCACCGAGCGCAGCCGCTCGATGCTCCGTCCGTGGCGTTCGCGCAGCTCGCTCTCGGCGAGCCGGGCCACCGAGGTGACCAGTGCCAGCGTCGTCGGATGGAAGCCCGCCGCGGGGCCGCTCACATCGATCACGCCGAGCAGCCGCCCGTCCCGCGGGTCGTGCACCGGGGCCGCCGCGCAGGTCAGGGCGTGCAGGTCCTGCGCGAAGTGTTCGGACGAGTGGACCTGCACCGGCCCGCGCAGGGCCAGCGCCGTACCGATGGCGTTGGTCCCGGTGTCCCGCTCCGACCAGTTCGCGCCCTCCTCCAGACAGACGTCGCCGGCCCGGCGCAGCGCCCCGAGGCTGCCTTCGCGCCAGAGCACCCGGCCCTCGGCGTCGCCGACCACCAGGATCTGGGCGGAGGTGTTCACCGGGCCGCCGAGCGCCTCGCTGAGCGACCGGGTCACCTCGCCCAGCGCCGACGCCCGCCGCCGGTGCTCCAGCTCGTCCCGGCCGAGTAACGCGCCGCCGCCCGCCGGCCGGCCGGGGTCGAGGCCCATGCCGAGCGCCCGCGACCAGGAAGCGCCGATCACCGGCCGGGGCGCCACGGGGGGCCGCTCCCCGGCCAGGGCGGCGTCCCGTACCCGCTGGAGGAGCCGGCCGGCCCGGTCGCCGTTCATGGCCATGAACTGGTTCAGATCGATCGGCGGGTCCGTCAGCGGTAGGTCCTTCAGTGGTAGGTCCTTCAGTGGTAGGTCCTTGAGCGGGCCGCTCTTCATCGGGTTCTCCCCGCCACCAGGGGCGTTGTGTCGAGTCTCAGAGTGCCGTATCGATTCTTCTGCAACGGCCTGCAACCCTGGCGCAACGCCGGCACGTGCGTGAAAGTGACTACCGGTCAGAGGTGGCGCCGTGTCGGCGCGGCACCACCTCTGGCCCAGAACCCCTCTCAGGCCACGGGCCGCGCCCGCTCCACGATCGACGCCAGGTCGAGCGTGTGCGGCAGAGTGCCGAAGGCCGAGCCCCAGTCCCCGCCGAGCCGCGACGCGCAGAACGCGTCCGCCACCTCCGGCGGCGCCCACCGCACCAGCAGCGCCCCCTGGAGCACCAGCGCCATCCGCTCCACCAGCCGCCGCGCCCTGGCCTCGATCCCGTCCAGGTCCGCCAGCTCGGTCAGCAGGTCCTTGATCGCACGGTCCAGCCGGTGATCGGCCCCCCTGGCCCGTCCGACCTCCTGGAGGAACGCGTTCAGCGCCGCGGGCTCCCGCTGGAGCGCCCGCAGCACGTCCAGCGCCTGTACATTGCCCGCGCCCTCCCAGACCGAGTTGAGCGGCGACTCGCGCAGCAGCCGCGGCATCCCCGACTCCTCCACGTACCCGTTGCCGCCCAGGCACTCCAGGGCCTCCGCGGCCAGCGGTGTGGCCCGCTTGGTCACCCAGTACTTGGCGGCCGGCACCGCGAGCCGCAGAAAGGCCCGCTCCTCCTCCGTGTCCGCGTCGTACGCGGCGGCGAGCCGCAGCGCGAGCGTCGTCGCCGCCTCCGACTCCAGCGCCAGATCGGCCAGCACGTTGCGCATCAGCGGCTTGTCGATCAGCTCACCTCCGAAGGCGGCGCGGTACGTGGCGTGGTGCACCGCCTGCGCCACGGACTGCCGCATCAGCGCCGCCGACCCCAGCACACAGTCCAGCCGGGTCGCCGCCACCATCCCGATGATCGTGCGGACCCCGCGCCCCTCCTCGCCGACCCGGCGCGCCCACGTACCGTCGAACTCGACCTCGCCCGACGCGTTGGACCGGTTGCCCAGCTTGTCCTTGAGGCGCTGGAGGCGGAACACGTTGCGCGTCCCGTCCGCCAGCACGCGCGGTACGAGGAAACAGGTCAGCCCGCCCGGCGCCTGCGCGAGCACCAGGAACCCGTCGCACATCGGCGCGGAACAGAACCACTTGTGCCCGGTCAGGACGTACTCCCCGGACGCGTCCAGGGGGAGGGCGGCCGTCGTGTTCGCC
Source organism: Streptomyces sp. NPDC059092 (assembly GCF_042756365.1). NCBI lineage: Bacteria > Bacillati > Actinomycetota > Actinomycetes > Kitasatosporales > Streptomycetaceae > Streptomyces > Streptomyces sp. NPDC059092. The sequence continues at coordinate 139,466 of NZ_JBHZEJ010000003.1, read as the reverse complement.
CGTACGTCGCTGCCGCCCTGCTTCTCCGTCATGCCCATCCCGAACAGCGCGCCGGCCTTCCCCGCCGCGGGCCGCAGCCCCGGCTCGTACGCGTGCGCCGTCAGCCGCGGCTCCCACTCGGCCGCGAGCGCCGGATCCGCCCGCAGCGCGGGCACCGCCGCGTGCGTCATCGACACCGGGCACAGGTGGCCCGCCTCCGCCTGGCTCCACACCAGGAAACCGGCCGCGCGCCGGAGATGGCCGTCCGGCCTGCCCCATGCGTCGGTCAGCCCCGAGGAGACCGCCCGCCCGAGCAGATGATGCCAGTCGGGGTGGAAGTCGACCTCGTCGATCCGGTTCCCGAACCGGTCGTGGGTGCGCAGGACCGGAGGGTGGTCGTTGGCCCGTGCCCCCCACTCCTGGACCTCGGCGGACCCGGCGGCGTCGCCGAGCGCCGTCAGTTCCGCGCGGGTCCCGACGAGGAGACCGGGCGCGCTGTGCCGTTCCACGGCCTCGGCGAGGACCTGGTCGGCGCGGAAGACGTCGTACCCCACCAGGGGCGGAACCTGGTTGGTCACTGTGTGGGTGCTGGCTGCCATGCCGATACGGTAAGGAGGTGCAGGCAGCAAAAGAAACACCTGAGCGGCCGACTGGCCGACTCCACCGGGCCCGAGTCCTCTACCGCAACGTATCCAAGCGGAAGATGGCCTGGTTGCTGCTGAAGGACACGGTCAACTCGTGCATCGAATACCGGATCCTGGGGCTCGCGGCCGAGGCGGCGTTCTTCACGCTGCTCTCACTGCCGCCGCTGCTCCTCGGACTGATCGGCCTGCTCGGCTACGTGGACGACTGGACCAGCACGACCACCGTCGCCTCCATCGAGCGGAACATCCTCAGCGCGGCCGGTACGGTCCTCTCGCCGCGCGGCGTGGACGAGATCGCCAAACCCCTGCTGGCCGACCTCACCCAGGGCGGCCGGCCCGACGTCATCTCCATCGGCTTCGCGATCGCGCTCTGGTCGGGCTCCCGGGCGGTCAACGTCTTCGTCGACACGATCACGGTCATGTACGGCCTCGACGGGCGGCGCGGCATCGTCGCCACCCGGCTGCTCGCCTTCCTGCTCTACGTCGTGGCGATCGTGATCGGCGCGGTGGTGCTGCCGCTGGCGGTGGTCGGCCCCGACCGGGTGGTCGAGTTCATTCCCTGGGGCACGGAGGTCGTCAGCGTCCTGTACTGGCCCGTGGTGATCATCCTCTCCATCGCCTTCCTCACCACGCTCTACCACGTCTCCGTACCCGTCAGGTCGTCGCGCTGGATAGAGGACATGCCGGGCGCGCTGGTGGCGCTCGGCATGTGGGTCCTGGGCAGCTTCCTGCTCCGGATCTACCTCACCAACACGGTCGAGGGCCCCACCATCTACGGCTCGCTGGCCGCGCCCATCGCCGTACTGCTGTGGATCGGCGTCTCCGCCTTCGCCGTGCTGGTGGGGGCGGCGGTCAACGCGGCGATCGACCGGGTCTGGCCGTCGGTCTCCACGGCGGCGGCCCGCGCGGCCAACGACCGGCTGCGCGCGGCGCAGGTGGCGGAACTCGTGGCCCGCGCGTCGGTGTCCACGGAAGGGCCGCAGGACGACGACGTGACCGACCCGGACATGCCGTCGGAGTTCCCGGAGCGCTGGTCCAAGTTCCTGCCGCCGGACGACGTCAAGTCACGGATGACGGCGCGGCTGCACGGGGGACGGCACCGTTCGAAGGGGCCGCACGGGGGCGGCGGAAACCGGAACCGGAACGGGAGCGGGAGCGACAAGGGGAACGGTACGGGTACGGGCGGTTAGGGTCTTTCGTCAGCCGCGCCGGGCACGGGACGTCTCCCACGCCACGAGGGCGAGACCCGCGGCCATGCCCCCGCCGAACCCCGCGAGCACCACGAGGTCGCCCGGGGCGAGGCGGTCGGCGGCCCGGTCCAGGGTGATGGGCACCGACGCCGCCCCGGTGTTCCCATACCTCCGCACCGTCATGTGCGTGTGCTCGGGCAGGAATCCGAGGCCCGCCGCGAGCGCCTCGACCATGCGGCCGTTGGCCTGGTGCGGGACGAGGTGCGGCCGCCGGTCGCCGTCGGTCAAGTGGGCGTCGAGGAAGCTGCGGATCAGTGGTCCGACCCGGCTCTCCACGAAGTGGCGTACGGCCCGGCCGTCCATCGTGAAGTAGTGCAGTCCCCGGGCGAGGGACTCCGGCGAGGCGGGGATGAGCGAGCCGCCCGCCGGGACCCGGATCAGATCCCGTTTCTCCGGGAAGGTGGCGAGGCGGGTGGCGAACACGCCCCGGCCCGCGCTGGGGCCGAGGACGACCGCGCCCGCGCCGTCGCCGAAGAGCACCACGGTGCGGCGGTCGGCGGGGTCGAGCGTACGGGAGTAGATGTCGGCGCCGATGACGACGGCGTACCCACCGGTGCCGCGCACCATCCGTTCCGCCGCGGTCAGCGCGAACACGAAGCCGCTGCACACCGCGTTCATGTCGAAGGCGGGGGTGCCCGAGGACACCCCCAGTTCGGCGGCGACCGTGGTGGCGGTGGGCGGCTGCGGCGCGTCGGGGGTGGAGGTCGCCACGACGACCAGCGCGACGTCCTCCGGGGGGACACCCGCGTCGGCCAGCGCCCTCCGGGCGGCCGTCGTGGCGAGGCCGGAGGTCGCCTCGTCCGGCTTCGCCCAGCGGCGCTCACGGATCGCGGTCCTGCGGACGATCCACTCGTCCGTCACCCCGGCCGGCGCCCCGACCTCTTCGTTGGTGACCACATGGCCGGGGAGGCAGGAACCGGTGCCGAGTATCCCGACGGCGTCCGTGGCCGTTGCCGTTGCCGTAGAACTGGTCATGACGACTCATCTCCTGTCGATTCCGCGGTGCGCGAAGGCCGGCCGGTGGTGCCGGGCGTCCCCACCGGGCGGCCGCCGCCCGCCCGGTGGGGACGCTTCGGCCACGAGGGACGGTTACGCCGCCTCGTAGACGCGCTGGTGGTCACGGACACCGGCCAGCCGGAACGGTCCCTGGGTCTGGTGCGGCAGGTCGTGCCGGCCGCCGTCGGTGGGCAGGGTCCGCTCGTGCAGCTCCCGGTAGGTGCCGTAGTCGATGGCACGGCGCCGGTCGACCGCTTCCCGGTGGGCGTCGCGGCGCAGATGTTCCTGGTAGCCGGGGCGCACGCGGCCGGCGAAGAACTCGGCGACGCTGCCGGAGCCGTAGCTGAAGAGGCCCAGTGCCTGGCCGGTCAGGTCGTGCTCGCTCTCCAGCAGCGCGGCGAGCGCCAGGTACAGGGAGGCGGTGTAGCTGTTGCCCACGGTCTCGTTGTACGCGGTGGTGGCCGCGAGGGCGCGCTCCACCGCCGCCTCGTCCGCCGGTACCCCACAGGTCTCCAGCAGTTGCCGGTGGGCCTTGAACGCCATGCGGGTGTAAGGCTGGTGGTAGCAGAAGGCCCGGAACTCCTCCAGCGGCAGGCCCCCTTGCGCGCTGTAGTCCCGCCAGGCGCCCTCGACCGCTTCGAGGTAGGCGGCGACCGACTCCTTGCCGTTCACCAGGGCGGTGGAGCGGTAGTTGGGGCGCCAGAAGTCCATGACGTCGGTGGTGAACAGTCCGGAGGGGCGGTCGAGTTCGACCAGGGCCGGGTCGGCCGAGACCAGCAGGGCCGTCGCCGCGGCCCCCTGGGTGGCCTCGCCGGGGCTGTCGAGGTCGTACCGTGACACGTCGCTCGCGATGACGAGGACCTGCTGATCAGGGTCACGGTGGACCAGGGCTGTCGCGAACTGGAGCCCGGCGGTGGCCCCGTAGCAGGCCTGCTTGACCTCGACCACGCGGACATGCGGGTGGAGCCCGAGCAGCTTGTGCACGTAGATACCCGCCGCCTTGGACTGGTCGACGGAGGTCTCGGTGGCCAGGACGAGGGTACGGATCCGGTCCGCGCCGTGGCGCCGGACGATCGGTGCCGCGGCCGCCGCGGCCATGGTGACGATGTCCTCGTCGGCGGTGGGCACGCTCATCGCGCGCTGGCCGATGCCCCGGTGGTACTTGGCGAGGTCGGTGCCGTTGTGGCGGCTCAGCTCGTCGTGGCTGAGCGCGAGGCTCGTCGTGCTGAAGGACAGGTCGTGGATTCCCAGGGCGAGGTCAGTGGGCATCGGAGTCTCCGTTGTGGCGTTCGGGGCCAGGGCGTTCGAGAGGGGTGCGTTCGAAACGGGTGTGGGCCTTCATGAGTTCGCCCGGATTGGTCTGGGCGGCGAGCAGCGACAGCTCGCCGCAGAGCACGGTGGCGGCGGCCAGCACCGCGAGGCGCCGGGCGTTGTCGCCGACGGGCCGGTCCTCCTGGCAGCCGAGGCGCCGCAGGTTGGCGTCGACGAAGTCGAGACCCTTGCCGTTCCCCACCGAGCCCACGATCAGATTGGGCAGGGTGCAGGAGAAGTACAGGTCGCCGTCGCGGTCCTCGACGAGGGTGATGCCCTGCGATCCTTCGACGATGTTCGCCGCGTCCTGGCCGGTGGCCAGGTAGAAGGCGAGCAGCATGTTGGCGAAGTGCGCGTTGGCCGACCGGATGCCGCCGGCGAGCAGCGTGCCGACGAGGTTCTTGTGCGTGTTGAGCCGGGCGATCGCGGCGGCGGTGGTGTGCAGGCGCTCGGCCACCATCTGCCGGGGCACGAGGATTTCCGCGATCACGTTCTTTCCTCGGCCGAGGATCCCGTTGACGGCGGTGGCCTTCTTGTCCGTGCAGTAGTTGGCGGAGATGGAGCCGTAGCTGATCCCCGGCACGGTCGCGAGCAGGTGGGCGAGGAGGGCGTCGGCGGCGAGCGTGGCCATGTTGTGGCCGGAGGCGTCTCCGGTGGAGAACTCGAAACGCAGGAAGAGCAGCGGTCCGGTCACCTCGTGGCGCAGCGCGAGCAGTTCGGCGAACCGGCTGCTGCGCCGTGTGACCACGCGCAGTTCGTCCATTCGCGCGTGGACGGCACGGGCGGCTTCGTAGGCCGCTCCCGCGTCCGCGGCCTCGACCAGGACGGAGCGCGTCATCCGTTCGTCCACCAGGGTGGCCCTGATGCCGTCCTCCGTCAGCCGGGAGATCTTCGCGCCGCGTCCCACCGAGGGCCACAGCGGTGACTCGTAGGTGGCGAGCGGGACTTCGGTCTCGGTGGTGGTGACGTTGCCCGAGATGCGGAGCGGACCCACCCAGCGGAGGGGGACCGCCGCCGCGTCGAGTGCGGTGTCCGGTCCTGCGGTGACAGTCATGCCGTGTCTCCTTTCGCCGCGCCCGTGGAGAGGCCGCGGTCCTGACAGAATGCGCGGAGTGAGCCGGTCACGAGCACGTCGCAGTCGGCGAGCGCCGCCGGGCTGTGCGCGCCGAGCATCGTCATCAGGGCGGTGAGCTGGTCGAGCCACAGGGTGATCCGGCGTACGAGCGCGTCCACCCCGCCGTCGAGCAGCACCGTGAGGAATCCGCCGGACGCTCCGACCGCGTGGGCGCCGAGGGCGAGGGCCCGCGCCGCGTCCAGCGGATGGCGCACGCCGCCCGAGGCGAGCAGCGGCAGACCGCGCCCGTGCGCGTCGAGCAGGGACGCCGGGGTACTCAGCCCCCACTCCTCCAGATAGGCGTAGTCCGCCCGCTCACGGCGGCCGTTCTCGATCCGGGCGAAGTTGGTGCCGCCGCGTCCGGCCACATCGGCGGCGCGTACGCCGAGTGCGGCCAGGTGCTCCACCGTTCGGCCGCTCAGTCCGAACCCGACCTCCTTGACGATCACCGGCACGTCGACGGCGGCGACGATCCGTTCGATGCCGGCCGGCCAGTGCCCGAAGGACCGGTCGCCTTCCGGCATCACCGTCTCCTGCACGGTGTTGAGGTGGATCTGCAGGGCGTCGGCCTCGATCAGTCCGACCGCCCGGCGGGCCTCCTCCGCGGTGGCCGTCGCGTTGATGTTCGCCATCACGAACCCGTCGGGGTGCTCGCGACGTACGGGGGTGAAGGTGCCCGCCGTGGACGGGTCCTTGAGGTAAGGGCTCATGGAGCCGGTGGCGATGGGCAGACCGGTCTCCCGCGCGGCGATGGCGAGGTCCCGGTTGATCTCCCCGGTCTTCTCACTGCCGCCCGTCATGGCGTTGATGTAGAGCGGAACAGGCCACTCCAGGCCGGCGAAGCCCGTCCGCAGCGAGACTTTCGCACGGTCCGTACCGGCGAGCGCGTGGTGCAGGAACCGCACCTCGTCGAATTGGCTGTGCCCCGGTGAGGCGCCGGACGGCGCGGGGCCTTGCGGGGAGTGCTGGGTGGTGGCGAGCCTGACGTGCTCGTCCTTCCGGTTTCCGGTCATCAGAGGTGTCCTCGGTGGGAAGGGGAGGCGGAGACGGGGTCGGTGTCATGGCACTCGTGGCCCGGTGGGGCGGCGGGGCCGGTCACCCGCAGCGGCAGCGTGGTGATGCCCGCCTCGGCCCAGCGGGCGCGCAGGTCCGAGGCCGGGTGGTGGTCAGGTAGCAGGGCGATGCCGCAGTCGCCACCGCCCGCGCCGGACGGCTTGGCGGCGCCGCCGCAGGCCTCGGCCGTGTCGCACAGCCGGTTCAGCCGCTCGGTGAAGATGCCGAGCGAGACGTCCGCGTCCAGCCGGGCGAGGAGGTGGCGGGCGGCCCGTACGGCATCGAGGAGCGTGTCCGGTTCTCCCCGCTCCAGCGCGTGTACGGCGGCGTTCACGCGGCGCTCGCTCTCCGCGAGGAAGCCGGCCCGGGCCGGGCCTCGCCACCACGGCCGTGCGGTGAGGCCGGAGACCAGCGCCGAGGTGGAGGCCGGGCTGCCGCTCCAGCCCACCCGCAGGGCGAGATCGCGGGGCGGCGGCAGCGCCTGGACCGAGAAGCCGGGCCAGGGGGCACACAGGGTCTCCGCGATCCCGCCGTGCCGCAGGCGCCGCCGCAGGGCGTCGCGGTCGGGGGCGCGGTAGGCGAGCCACCCGTGCCAGGTGCCGGCCGCGAGGTCGCCGCCGGAGGGGCCCGCGTCGATCCGGACACTCGACAGCAGGGAGAGCCGGAAGCGGGTCTCCGGTGGCAGCGCCATGCCGTAGTGGTCCGTCAGGGCCTGCGTGGCCGCGACGGTGACCGCCGCGCTCGATCCCAGACCGATCTTGACACCCCGCTCGTGCAGCCGGCTGCGTATCGTGAGCCGTAACGGCGCGAGCGCGAGCCCCTGTTCGACCCTCAGCGCTTCGACGACCTCCACCACGGAGACGAGGTACGCGAGCGTGCCGCGGGTGTGCCCCGCGTCCGCCGGGTCGAGGGCGCGCAGTCCCCCCGCGCTCCGGCCGAGCCGCACCTCGTGGTCGAGCAGGTCGGAGTCGACGACGACATCGGCGCCGTCGGCGGCGGCCACCGTGACGGTGACGTACCGGTCGACCGCCACGACGATCGCCGGCTGCCCCGGCTCCAGCACCGCGTACTCCCCGGCGACGAAGAGCTTGCCGGGTGCCCGGCGGGTGACCGTCCCGGGCATCAGGCGGCCTCCGTCCGCAGCACGGCGCCGGGGCCGCGGCGCGCGACGACCACCCGGGAACCGCGGACCGTACGCATCCGCTCGGCCACCCGGTCCGCGTCGGCGAGGTCGCACAGCACCTTGACGTTGGGCCCGGCGTCCATCGTGGCCCAGGCCCCCACCCCGTCCGCGCGCAGGCCGCGGACCGCGTCGAGGGCGGCGGCCGAGGCGTCGGTCCGGTACCGGACCGGTGGCGTCGCCGCCTCCATCGTCGCGTGCATGCCCAGCGCGTTGTGCTCCGCGATCCGGCCCACGGCACCCAGGTCGCCGGCCCGCAGAGCCGCACGCATCCGGACGAGGTCGGCGCGGCTCGCCGTGACCCACGCCGGGTGGAGCGGGGAGGTGGCGACCGTACGCCGCATGGCCTCCCGGCTGGAGACGGACTTCGGGCCTGCCTCCAGCACGACGACGACCAGCGCCGCGTCCAGACGGGCGTCCGTCACCGGCTCCGCGTACGAGGCATGATCGGGATCGCGGGCGTCCACCGCGCCGGCGTGCCAGACGACGAAGCCGCCGAAGAGCGACCGGGCGGCGGAGCCTGACCCGCGGCGCGCCAGCCGGGACAGCGCGAGGGGATCGCGGGTGAGGCCGTAGGCGCCGGCCGCGGCGAGCGCCAGGGCCGCGAAACCACTGGCGGAGGAGGCCAGCCCGGCGCCCACCGGCACGGTGTTACGGGTGTCCACGACGGCCCGCTCATGCCGTCGGGCCCGCTCGCGCACCAGGTCCAGGAAGGTGGTCATACGGCGCAGTGGTTCTCCCCGCGCGGGCAGACCGTCCATGACCACGGTGTCCGCGTCGGCGGCCGGGTCGAGCCGGACCGAGGTCGTGGTGGGGAACACGTCGAGGGTCATCGAGAGACTGTCGGAGCAGGGCAGCACCAGGCGTTCGTCCCGCTTCCCCCAGTACTTGATCAGCGCGATGTTCGGATGGGCGACCGCCACGGCCTGTTCAGAACCCGTCATGGCCGGCCCCCTTCGCCACCGGGACGTGCCAGGTACGTACGCCCTGCTCGCGGGTGAGCAGGGCGGCCACCGCCGCGGCCTCCCGCCGCGTCGCGGCCAGGGCGATGACACAGCCGCCGAGCCCGCCGCCGGTCATCTTGGCGCCCAGCGCGCCCGCGTCCAGGGCCGCCCGTACAGTCGCGTCGGTACGCTCCGTCGTGAGGCCGAGACCGGCGAGCATGGTGTGGCAGACGGTGAGCCGCCGGCCCAGCGCGGGAAGCCGTCCGTTCGCCAGGTCACCGAGCGCAGCCCGGGTCAACTCGGTCGAACGGTCCAGGAATTCCGTACGCCGGCCGGGCGCCCGGGTGAAGAGGTCCCGCAGCATGGCGACGGCCTTTCCGGTCCCGCTGCCGCTCCCGGTGTCCACCACGACGACGTGGCAGGCGGCGCCCACCGGGGGAGTGCTGCCGCGGCCGTCCGCCAGCAGCACCGGACCGGTGCCGCCGGTGGCCAGGGCGTCGATACCGCTGGCCCGGCCGTGCGCCGACTGCTCGGACACCTGTACGAGTTCGAAGACGTCACGGTCGCTCAGCCCGGTCCCGAAGAGCCGGTCGAGCGCGTGGACCAGGGCGCGCGCCGTCGCGGCGCTGGAACCGAGGCCGCGCGCGGGCGGCACCCCGCTTTCGAGCAGCACCTCCAGGCCCGGGGGCCCGGCGAGACCGGCCCGCCGGGCGAAGGCGTCGACGAGCAGCCGGAGTTCCTCGGACGCGCTCTCCTCCGTGGTCTCCGCGGGCGTGCCCGGAGGGGACACGACACGGCGCAGCCGCAACGGCCCGGGACCGTGTCCGTTCAGGCGGCCCGCGGTGGCCTGGCAGCTCAGGGCAGGCACCGGGAGCGCCAGCGCCGGGGCGCCGTAGACCACCGCGTGCTCACCCAGCAAGATGATCTTGCCGTGGGCCCGGCCCGTCGCGACTCGCCGCTCGTCGGCCTGCGACACATGGTGTGGGGACATGGCTCCGGGTCTCCCTCCTTCTCGGACGTGGTTCTCGGACGTGGACAGTGCGCGGGCCGCGGCCGGGCGGGCCTCACCCGCGGCCGGCGGAGACCGCCCCGGTGGTGACCAGCTCCCGTACCCGGCGGGCCGCGCTCTCCCCGGTGACGAGGGAGGAGTTGGTGGCGCTGAAGGCCAGGTAGTCCCCGGCGAGCTGGATACGGGAGCGGGGGTCGAGACCGCGGGTGAAGTCACGCAGGCGCGCGTAGTCCCCGGGCTTGCGCAGGATGACGGCGTTCTTCCACCGCTGTACGTAGGCCATGTCCTCGTGCGCCTCGATGTGCCGGGCCATCTCCGGCCACGCCTGCCGGTGCACCTCGTGGGTCAGCTCCACCACCTTGTCGTCGTCGCAGTCCCAGTGCCGCATCGCCCACGGGTAGCGGTAGTAGCTCGTCAGCAGGCCGTGGCCGCGCGGGGCGCGGCCGGGGGCGAAGTTGTGGTTGAAGGTGATGACGCCCAGGTCCGGATGGGCCCGCTGGGGGAAGAGGACGCAGGTGGCCGTCTCGTCCGGCAGGCGGTCCACGCCGAAGTAGACGTGGATGTCCGGCACGTACGGCACGCTCTCCAGGTAGGTGCGGCTCGCGGGCGCCATGTCCGGGCAGAGCCGGGCGGCGATCGGGCCGGGGAGGGCGACCACCACGGCGGCGGCCTCCTCCACGTGGTCGGGCTCGCCCTCCCGGCTCCAGTGCACCCGGACCCCGTCCGGTGTCTCCTCCACCTGGGTGACCTCGGCCCTGGTCTCCACGGGCAGCCGGGCGGCCAGGGCCGTCGTGAGGGTGTCGACCCGGTCGTGGAAGTTGAACCACTCGGAGTTGACGGCGGGCATCGAGAAAAGGAAGTTGACCACGGAGAGATCGGGAGGCGAGTTGAAGAACATCGCGCTCATCGGGTCGACGACGTAGTCGAGGAAGTCCTTGTCGAGCCGGCGCTCGGCATACGCGGCGGCGGTCTCGGTGTCGAGCGCCGCGGCCTCGCCCATGTCGCTGTCCCAGCGCAGCCGGCTCCCGTACTTGTTCAGATCCGTCTGCAGCCGCAGCATGGCGGGCAGCGAGGACCACGGCAGCAGGCCGGAGCGCTTGAGGTCCGTCGGCTTGTTCGCCCGCAGGCGGTGGACCTTGCCGTCCCGCCGGATGCCGACCACGTTGTTGGTCCGCAGGGTGGTGTTCTCGATGCCGAGGTCGCGTACCAGGTCGCGCATCTGCGTGTAGTTCTCGATCAGCAGGATCGCCGCGAGGTCCATGTGGTAGCCCCGGCGTTCCACGGTGCGCATCCGGCCGCCGGCCCGGTCCTCCGCCTCCAGGATCTTGACGGGATGCCCGGCCTGCTGGAGGCGGAAAGCGGCGGTCATGCCGGCGATGCCGGCGCCGACGACGACGATCGGTTCTCCGTTGCCTGTGGTGTTCACGGGTGTCCCTTTCATCCGACGGGGGCGAGTGTGTGATGACGTGAACGGTCCCGGCCGCGCGTCAGGCCCAGCCGGTCCGCGAGCCTGCCGGCCGCGGTGACCCCTGAGCAGATGCTGTGGTGCGTACTGGACTGGGTGAAGAAGTCGCCCCCGGCGAGCCGGACGCGCGCGTGCTCGGGCCAGGCCTTGCTGAGCCGGGCCAGCTCGCGGTAGTCGCCCGGCCGCCTGAAGACCACCGCCTGCCCGGGGCGTAGGACATGCGTCATGACGGTGTGGTCCTCGGTCTCGGGCGTCAGCCCCACGGCGCGCAGCGCGGCACGGGCGTGCTCGACGAGGCGCTCCTCGGGCAGCTCGCGGTGCCGGTCCGACCAGGAGCCGCGAAAGTGCGCCATGACCAGCCCCTGCCCCGGGGGGACCCGGCCCGGAGCGGTGTTGTGCGGCAGGATCACCCCCACCAGCGCGGCGTGTTCGGCGCGCGGGACGTTGACCATCACGGCCCGTTCGGCGGTGGGCCGGTCCAGGCCGAAGGCCACATGGACACTGCTGGTGTACTCGACCTGCCGGAAGAAGTCGGCGAAGGGCTGTTCCATCTGACCGTAGAGGTCGAGCGCCTGCGGGGCGGGTACGGCCATCACACACGCGTCGGCGCGCTCGGTGCGCTCGGCCGTGCCGTCCTGCGCCGTGCCGTCCTCGGTCCGCCAGGTGACGGAGACACCGGCGGCGTTCTCCTCCACCTGGCGTACGCGTGCGTGGTGGGTGACGGACAGCCGCGCGGCCAGCGCGCGCGGCAGTTGCCCGACGCCCTCTTCGAAGGTGAACAGTCCGCCGCCGCCCAGCAGCGAGTTGAGCAGCATGAACGGGGCGATGGACGAGGTGCGTTCGACGTCCTGGAGGGAGGCGAGCATGCACAGCGGGTCCAGCAGATGGTCGACGGTGGCCGGGCGCAGCCCCCGGCGGGCCGCGTACCCCGCGACGGTCTCCCCGTCGTGGCGGGCCGCGGCCGACATGTCGTACCAGTCCAGGGTCCGCCGGATTCGGAGGTGGTCCGTCATCAGCTTGGGCAGGTCGGTGGGGAACGGCGCGAAGCGCAGCAGTCCGGCGGCCATCCGGGGCAGGGAGCCCACACGCAGATGGTGCACACGCCGCTCGCGCATGAGGCCGACGACGTCGGAGGAGGGCAGGATCCGGTCCCCGATCCCCGCCAGGCCGGCGAGGCGCAGCATCGCGCGGTAGCGGCGGGAGAGCAGGGAGGCGCCGGTGTCGATGTGGAAGCCCCCGCGCCGTACCGAGGCCATCCGCCCCCCCACGTACTCCGGTCCCGAGCGCTCCAGTACGGTGACCCGGCAGCCACGCCGTTGCAGGAGGAAGGCGCTGGTGAGCCCGGCTATGCCCGCGCCGACCACGACGACGTGCGGCCGGCCCGCCGGCCCCGCCGCGTCCTGCTGCCAGGCACTGGGGACCATCCCGCTCACGGGGACACCTCCGGGTGCGGCTCCTCGCGTTCGTACCGGGCGTGCCGGAGATACCACTCGACGTGGCTCTGGAAGCAGAGCAGACCGTCGGCCCAGGCGCGGATGGCCTCGATCTCGCTTCCGTTGTACGGAGCGACCGAGCCGGAGCCGTCCTTCGTGCCGGAGCCGACGTCCGGTCCCGAGCCGCTGATCGCGTCGAGCGCGCCCTCCAGCGACCGCACCCGCTGCTCGATCCGGTTCAATGTTTCGACGGCGGCGTCCTGGAGGGACTTGCGCTCCTGGCGGTGCAGGAGGACGACGAGGTTGTAGGCGTCCGGCCGGTCCAGCTCCTTCGACACGGAGCACAGGTCGTTGATCCAGGACGCGATGTCGGCCGCGCACCCGATCATCTCGGTGTACTCGGGCGTTCCGTAGAAGCGGACCGGAAGCCGTACCGACTCGGCCTGCTCCACGAAGTCCAGCAGCGGAAGCACCGGCCCGGTGTCCCTCCGCAGGGTGATGTAGGCGTCGACGCCCGGCAGGACGCCGCGTGCGCGGTATTCCGACTCCACGACCAGGGAGGTGAAGTAGTCGTCGAGGTGGGCGAGCAGTTCGTGGAACTGCACCGGTGCCATGACCTGCGCCGTCCGGCTCAGCAGATCGGACATCGAGTGCTGCAGGGAGTCCTCGGCGAGGGGCATCGTACGGTGCCGCCTGGCCGCGTCCACGATCCGGCGCAGCGGCGCGGCGGCCGCCTCGGCGGCCTCGGCGCTGGTGCCGGAGGCCCCGTCCTCGAAATGGTCGTCGAGGTTGAAGTACCACATCGTCCACTGGGTGATCAGGACACGCATCGCGGTGTCGGCCCGTGGATACCCGAAGCTGACCAACTCGCCCGCGCACAGGAGGCGCAGCGGATGCGGAGCGTCTTCGGAGTCGATCAGGCCGAACCGCCGGGCCCATTCCTCACCGCCGCTCTCGACGGCCGCGACATCGGCGGGGTCACGCGACGGGGCCGCGGGGAAGGGCCAGCGTGGCAGTACGGTGTCGAGAACCGGATCCGAGACAGGGCTTTGCACGGGGCTTCTCCTCTACGTGGGCTGGGCGGGTCACGCGTGGGGCGCGTGGGTGTTTCGCACCGGACGGGCCGTCAGTGGTCGCGGCCGATGAGCCACTGCGCGAGGTCGCGCAGAGGACGGCTGTCGGAGACCGGAAGCCGGGCGTCGTCCAGGTGGCGCAGCGCCTCGGACAGATGGTGGCGGGCGCGGTCGGCGGACGCGCCGCGCCCGCCCGCCCGTTCGACCAGCCCGGCGGTGTGGCGGAGGGTTTCCGCGTCGTCCAGGGCGGGGTCGAGGGCGTACCGGTCGGCGAGTTCCCTCGCCTCCGGTGTGCGGGCGGCGAGGGCGGCGACCACGGGCAGGCTCTTCTTGCGCGTGTGGAGGTCGGCGCCCGCCGGCTTGCCGGTCCGCTCGGGGTCTCCCCAGATACCGAGGAGGTCGTCCACGTGCTGGAAGGCCAGCCCCAGGGAGCGCCCGAAGGCGTCCATCGACGCCGCTCGCGCTTCGTCGGCGCCTCCCGCCAGTGCGCCCAGCCGGCACGCGGCCCCCATGAGGGCGCCGGTCTTGCGCGCGGCCATGGTGGTGCATTCGCCGAGCGAGACGTGGGCCCGCGTCTCGAAGGCGATGTCCTCGAACTGCCCGCCGATGAACTGCTGCACGGCCTCGTTCAGGGCCGCGCAGACGGGTGCGCTCCTGGCCTCCCGCTGGGCGAGGGACATCGCCAGGGCGAGCATGGCGTCGCCTGCCAGGAGTGCGCCGGGGACGCCGAAGACCTTCCAGGCGGTGGGCCGGTGCCGGCGCGTCTCGTCGTGGTCGATGATGTCGTCGTGCAACAGCGAGGAATCGTGGGCGAGTTGTACGGCGGCGGCGGCGCCCGTGCCCGTACCGGGAGGGCCGCCGACGGCCCGGGCGACGAGCAGGACGAGGGCGGGCCGTACCGCCTTGCCCCAGCCGGCCGAGATGGGCCGGCCCCGCTCGTCCCACCACCCGAGGTGATATCCGGCCACGGTCCGCGCCTGCTCGTGCAAGGAGGAGACGGCCGCGCGGAGGACCGGATCGGTCATCTCCCCGGCATGGCGCAGCCAGTCCTGCGGCCGGGCGTCGTCGGGGGGCGTGCCGGCCGTGTCCCGCTCCCGCGTCCGACCGGTCGCCGTCACTGTGCCGTTCCTTCCGTCATGGAGCCCGCGGCGGCCGTGGGCCTCTGCCAGTGGTGCCGGTCGATCACGTGGTGGAACAGCGAGGCGAGGCCGTCCCTGGCGCTCTCCTCACCGCCCGCGTCCGCCAGTTCGCGCAGGGCGCGGTCGAGGTGGTCGCGGGCGGCCCGCTCCGCCTCCTCGCGTCCTCCCGCCTGGTCGATCAGGTCGGCGAGCAGGGGCAGTTCGGCCTCCGTGTGCTCCTTCACGGTGTCCAGCCGCGCGGCCAGCCGCTGGCCGGCGGGGGTCCCCGACCGGAGGGCGGCTATCACCGGATACGTGCGCTTGTGCCGTCGCAGGTCGCCGTACGGCGGTTTGCCGCTGTCGGCGCTGTCGCCCCAGATGGACTCGATGTCGTCGGCGATCTGCCAGGCCACCCCCAGGTTCCAGGCCGCCGCCCGCAGCGCACGTACCCCCGCGACGGGTGCGCCGGCCAGCGAGGCACCCACTTCGACGCAACCGCAGAACAGCCCGGTGGTCTTGGCGCAGGCCGTCAGGTAGTCCTCCGTGCTGACCCGGTCCACGGGGAAGTGGTCGAGCGAGAGGTCGGCGGCCTGGCCGTGGATGATGGCGTCCACCGCCTTCGCCAGGGCTTCGGAGGCCCGGCGGGCCGAGGCGCCGCCGTCCGCCGCGGCGAGGACGCACATCGCCTGGCTCAGCAGCGCGTCGCCCGTCAGGACGGCGGGCCCGGAGCCGAAGGCCACCCAGGCCGTGGGGCGGCCTCGCCGGAGCTCGTCGGCGTCCATCAAGTCGTCGTGCAGCAGAGAGAAGTTGTGCACCAGCTCCACCGCGACCGCACCGCGTACGGCGGTCGCCGTACCGGCTCCGAAGGTCCGTGCGGTGAGCAGTGCCAGCGTGCCGCGCATCATCTTGCCCGCGTGGAGATCGGTGGGCGTGCCGTCGTGCTCGCGCCAGCCCAGGTGGTAGGCGCCGATACGGGCCAGTTGGGGGTGAAGTCCCTCCACCACCTCACGTAGCGCGGGCAGAGTGACGTCGCGGCACTCGGCCAGCGCCTCCTTGACGAAGTCCGCGGCCGTGCCGCCGGGAACTTTTCCCTCGTTCATGGGGACCTTTCCCTTGTTGGTGGGCGTTGTCTCCCACTGCGGTGCTTTTCAGGACCGGTCATGTGCCGCTCGGCTGTGCGCATTCCTCGCGGGCGAGGTCATGGGCAACGTGCCGAAAGGAGCGGCACCGCCGTCGGGGAGCCGACTTCGGCGTTTCTTCGTCGCTGTTTCGCCGACGCCGTTTCTTCAACGACTCCAGTGGAGCAGCCGGCGCCCGCCGGACCAAGTCCTGACGGGTGACATCAATGTCCGACGGGTCTCCCCCTTGTGCCTTTGTGAGTTGGCCGGTCACGTTTCCGGACTCTCCGGCGCCGCGGACGGAACGGAACCTTCCGATGGGTCGGAGAAAGTATGTTTCTCTTTACCGTCGCGGGTAGAAGATTTGACAGTGTGCGATCAAGTTGGTCCCGGCTCGCACCGCGGCCCCGTACCGCCCGGCGTCCCCGATCCGGTCCGCGTCACGGCTGCCCCGCCTTCTCCCGGCGCGGCCTCGTCGCCGACGCGACCGCTTTTCCCCACCGTCCGGCTTCCAGGAGATTCCATGGCACGCAATGAGCCCAATCACGATTTGAAACGACTGTTATCGGAGGCGGGGCTGTCCGGCGAAGCACTCGCCCGGTCCGTCAACTCGGCCGCAGCCGAGACCAGCAGAGTGCTCCGGTACACCCGCAAGTCGGTCGCGAGCTGGCTCGCGGGTTCGCGGCCACCGGCGCCGGTTCCGGCCCTGGTGGCCGAGATACTCACTCGGCGCACCGGCCGGCACGTCACGGTCCAGGAAACGGGGCTGGCGCTCGTCCCCGACCAGCCGATGGACGCGTTGCGGGCGACCGGAGGCAGCGCCCGGGCGGCTCTGGCGATGCTGACCGCGGCCGACACCGGGGCCACCACCCGCGGCGCGTTCCGTGCCCTCCCCTTCCGCCTGACGAACGTCCCTCCGGTCTGGACGGACGCCGAGCCGGAACCGGCGGCGGGCGACCGGCAGGTGGGCGCGGGCGAACTGGACGCCGTGGCGTACGCCATCGCGTACTACGCGGAGACCATCAACACCTTCGGGGGCGCGCACGGGCGTACCGCGCTGGCCGCCTATCTCGCCACCGACGGTGCCGCCTTCCTGGCCGCCCGGGCCGACCCGGGGACCCGGACGCGGATCCTCGGGCGCATGTCGCAGCTGACCCATCTGCTGGCGCGCATGTGCGCGGACTGCGGCCAGGCCGGCGCCGCCCAGCAGTACTTCAACGTCGCGGCCCAGCTGGCGGTCGAGGCACGGGACCGCACCTTGTACGCCGTCACCCTGCGGGCCATGAGCGCACAGCTCAGCCAGTTGGGCCACCAGGGAACGGATCTCGCCGCGCGGGCGCTGTCGGCCGCCCCGGAGGACTCGCCACCGTCCATCAGGGCCTTCCTGATGAGCCATCTCGCCGTGGTCCACGCGGCGGCCGGTCTGGTCCGTCCGTCACTGTCGGCGCTCTCCGACGCGATGGCGCTCCACGGCGGGCAGGGTCCGGACCCGTCCACCCCCTTCAGCGGCTATCCCGTGGCGGCCCTGCACTACCAGCGTGGCCATGTGCACCAGACCCTCGGCGACTACGGCAAGTCCGCCCTGGCGCTCGCCGCCTCGCTGCGGCACCGGCCCGCCCAGGCCCGCCGTGCCCAGGCGCTGACGCTCGCCCGGCTCAGCGAGGTCCTCCTCCTGGACGGCCTGGTGGACCAGGCCTGTGCGAGCACGGACCGTCTGCTCGATACCTGCGGGCGCATCCGGTGTCCCCGCACCGCCGACCAACTCCTCGAACTGCGCAGGCGACTGCTGCCGCACGCGAGGCGACCGCAGGTCCGTTCGGCGGTCAGCCGCCTGGACGGCTACGCGGCCCACCACGCCCCGTCGACGCACCTCGTCGTATAGGGACCGGCCGACGACCCCGACCGGCGCGAAGGCGGTCGGCATGTCCGCGCGACGGTGCACAAGCGCACATGCGTCGGTCACGCGCGACGCACGGCAGCCGAGGATCTCTGTCGGACACGGCCGCGCGGGAGTGCACTGGGAGGTGAGATCAGCCGGCCGGCCCCCACGCCCCGCGGCGCGGGCGGGCCCGGCGCGAACCGTTCAGTCGAGAGGGCGAGAGGGATGCGGATGAATCCGACCGAGGTGCCCACTGCCGGCGGACTGCCGATCCTTGGTTCCATGAGGGACCTGGGACGGGATCCCCTGGGGACCTACGAGCGTGCGCGGAAGGAGCACGGCGACGTCGTGCGGATCGTGTCGGGGCCACCCGGCCTGCGTACGGAGATCTACTTCGTCTTCTCCGCCGAGGGCGCCCAGCAGGTCCTCGCCTCGCAGGCCGCCAACTTCCGTAAGGACGACGCCTTCTCGATGGAGATGCGGGAAACCTTCGGCAACGGGCTGCTGAGCAGCCTGGACGAGGACCACCTGCGCCAGCGCCGGCTGCTCTCCCCGCTCTTCACCAAACGGAAGGTGGCGGAGTACGCCCGTGCCGTGTGCGACGAGGTCGACGCGCTGTGCGGGGAGTGGGAGGCGAGCGGCGGGACGCGGGCCGACCTCAACGAGGACATGAGCCGGCTCACCGTACGGATGATCACTCGCATCCTCTTCGGTTCTGACGCGGAGGAAGCGGCCTCGGTGGTGCGCCGCTGCATGCCCGTACTCGGTACGTACACGCTCAAACGTGGCCTCATGCCGGTCAATCTCCCCCGGTCGCTCCCCACCACCGCGAATCGGCGGGCGGCGGCGGCCCAGGCGGAGCTGTACGCCCTGTGCGACCGCTTCATCGAGCGGCGCCGGGGGAGCGGCGAGGCCCCCGGGCCGGACGGGGCGGACGACCTGCTGACGCTGCTGATCAACGCGCGGAGCGACGAGGACTCCCCGCTCACCGATCGCGAACTGCGCGACCAGGCACTGGTCTTCCTGCTGGCCGGTTCCGACACCACGGCCACGTCACTGACGTTCGCCATGCATCTGCTGGCACGGCACCAGGACGTTCAGGACAGCACGCGCGCGGAGGTGCTGGCCGCGCTGGGCGACCGGAGGCCCACCCCCGAGGACCTGGACGCGATACCCGCCCTGGAACGGGTGGTGAAGGAGGCCATGCGCCTCTACCCGGCGGCTCCCGTGCTGATCCGGCGTGCGGCGGAGGCCGCGGTCATCGGGGGGCACGCCATCCCGGCGGGCTCCTACGTCTATGTGTGTCCCTGGGTGACACACCGCCACCCCGCCTACTGGCCGGACCCCGAGCGGTACGATCCCGATCGCTTCCTGCCCGAGCGGGAGAGCGGCCGGTCCCGTTACGCGTGGTTCCCGCTCGGCGGTGGTCCGCGGTCCTGCATCGGCAACCACTTCGCGATGCTCCAGATGAAGCTGGCCGTGGCGATGCTGCTGCAGCGCTACCGCTTCACCGGAGCGGAGGAGGCGGTGCCGCTGGAGGTGGGCGTCACCATACGTGCGGCGCGGACCGTCGGCTGCCGGCTGACGCCGGTGACTCCCCTGCCCGCCGCGGACACGTATTCCACCGCCCACTGACGGGCCGGCCTTTCACCGGCCTCACCGACGTCTGTCATCCGGCTCGGCGATCTTCACCGCCCCGAGGCTGACTTCAGACCGTCGTCTTCTGCGGGGAGGGAGATTCCTGCTCCTCTTCCTCACTCTCCTCTTTCGGAGCGTTCGGAGTCCAGGGAAGCCAGGTGTAGGGGTCGTCCGTGGCGACCGGTGGCGTATTCCCCTGCGAGAGAACGGTATTCCTTGATTCAAGCGACGGTCCCGATCGAATTTCCGGCCGAGAACCGCATATGCGGAGAGCGGATGATCGGGAATCATGAGGACGGCGCATTATGTCTCTCCTCTTACGTAAGGGTGGGGTACGTAACGGGCGACACAGGAATCCGACGGCGGACCATTCGATGGGGTGACCCTTCTCAGCAGCGTACATCGCTCATCTCTCCCGTGGTCGGCCTCGCGAAAGCGGGCACGGAAAACACGCGAAACGGAGCGCGGGGAAGTATGCCGCCAATCGGAAGTTCGCCGCCACCCGGCGACGAACAGGCCTTCCCAGCAGGTATTCCGTGGTCCTGAACGGAAAAATCCTCGCAGGGAGGAACGCGGGAAGTGCCCTTTTCCCGGGCGGCAATCGGGCACGCGCGGGCGCCGGGCGGCCCCGCTGCTCCGGGCCGGCGACCGCCGGCGGGTAACCTGCGTCGCATGTACGAGGAGCGGGCGTCGCGGCTCGACGGCGCGATCGTCTGGACCCGGACGGTGACGGTGCCGCGGTCACGGCCGTCCATGGCGGACCTCGGGCCCGGTCCCGGGGCCGCCCCCTACCCCGTACTCCCCGACGGCTGCATGGACCTGCTGTGGATCGACGGCAGGCTGCTGGTCGCGGGGCCCGACACCCGCGCGTACGTCCCCGAGGGCATCGAAGGACCGCACTGCGCCGGGGTGCGCTTCGCGCCCGGGACCGCGCCCGCGCTCCTCGGCGTACCGGCGCGTGAACTGCGCGACCGGCGGGTCGAGTTGGCCGACCTCTGGTCACCGGCGAAGGCACGGGCCCTCACGGAACGTGTGGCCCGTGGCGTGTCCGCGACCGACCCGGCCACCGCGCTGGAGGCGGCGGCGCTCCGGTGCGCCGCCGGGACCGGTCCGCCCGACCCCCTGCTGCGGGCCGTCGTCGCCGGGCTGAACGCGGGGCGTACGGTCGCCGCGACCGCCGACGCCGTCGGCCTCGGCGCCCGGCAGCTGCACCGCCGCTCCGTGGACGCCTTCGGCTACGGCCCGAAGACGCTCGCCCGGGTGCTGCGGCTCCAGCGCGCGCTGGAGCTGGTACGGCGCGGTGTGCCGTACGCCGACGCCGCGCTCGCCGCGGGCTGCGCGGACCAGGCGCATCTCGCCAGGGAGACCCGCGCGCTCGCCGGGCTCAGCCTCCGCGCCTACGAACGCGCCTACGCGGCGTCGGACGTACGGCGAGCCGGGCGCGATCCCGCCGGCGGAGAGGGGACGGACGGAACGGACACGGCGGGCCGCGCATCCTCTGCGCGGCCCGCCGGTCACCGGTGGGGCGAGCACGGGTGTGGGGTCCCCGTGCGGGTCATGCGGTCGTGCGATCGTGCGTAAGGGCCTGCCGGAAGTCCTAGAAGACGCTGACGCCGTACGCGTTCAGGGCCTCCACGACCGGCTGGAAGAACGTGGTGCCGCCGGAGGTGCAGTTGCCGCTGCCGCCCGAGGTCAGGCCCAGCGCCGTGGTGCCGGAGAAGAGCGAGCCGCCGCTGTCGCCGGGCTCGGCGCAGACGTTGGTCTGGATCATGCCGTAGACGATGTCGCCACCGCCGTAGTTGACGGTCGCGTTGAGCGCGGTGACCGTACCGGAGCGCACCCCGGTGGTGGAGCCGCTGCGCCGCACGCTCTGGCCGACCGTGGGGTTCGCCGCGCTGGTGATGTCCTGGTACGAGCCGTTGTACAGGTAGACCCGGCCGTCGGCCGCCGCCGTGTTGGAGTGGCGGATGAGGCCGTAGTCGTTGGTCGGGAAGCTCGTCCCGGTCCGGGTGCCCAGCGAGGCGGTGCCGGCGGAGTTGGTGTACCAGGTGCTGCCGATGTTGGTGCAGTGTCCGGCGGTCAGCGCGTAGTACGTCGAGCCGCTGCGGACGTTGAAGCCGAGGGAGCAGCGGCCGCCGCCGGCGTAGATGGCCTCGCCGCCCGCGATCAGCTTGCTGAACTTGCCCTCGGTGTGCTTGATCGTGACCCCCGCGGCGTTGTCCGCCACGGAGTTCTTGATCTCGGCGATCTCCGCGTCGGAGACCCTGCTGTCGACGGTGACGACGACCTTGCCGGACGCCTTGTCCGTGTACCAGGACGTACCGGCGATGTCGGCCGCGCCGATGGCGGTGCTGGCGGCGGCGAGCTGCGCCGCGGAAGGAGCGGGGGCCGGCGCCGGGGCGGCGACGGCACTCGGGGCCGCAAGCGCGACCGCGGTCACCAGGCCGGAGGCGACGGCGAGGAGCCGGGCTCGTCTGGACACCGCGCTGAGGGGGGAAAGGCGCTTGATGGTCACAACATCCTCCATTGAGTGGGGGAGCTTCGCGGCGCGTCGGGTAAGCGGGCCGCTGGCGTACGACCGTTCACCGCCATTCGGTTTTGGCCGTGAACCTGTCAATCGCACGATGTGAATCCTTGGGTTCGTTTGCTCATCAGGCAAGACCGACTTCTGGACCGGCGGCGCGCGCCCGCCCGGGCGGTCCGGGACCCGGTCGCGGAGCCCCTCGCCGCAGGGCCGGAGCGGCCTGTCCCGCCGCCCCGCCGGGCTTCCGCGAATGAGCTCCTGCAAAGCCCGGGGCGCGGGGTGTCATGACTGGTGACTGACCGTCAGCACCCCTGCTGAGCGGGGCACTCTTCCGTCGACGTCATTTGGCCACGCTGTAGGCCGTCACAAACACACATGGTTCACCGTGGGTGTCGCAGAGGTGACGCAACGGTTCACGGTCGCCCCGGAGTTGCGGCCGAATGGCTGGAATCTCTGCGCGTAGAACGTCCGTTTGGCGGCAGCGTACGGCGAAATGCTCTCGTGATGATCATGGCCGGATCTTTTCGATCCGATGCGGGGGCGGGGACGGAAGCGAGCCGGGCCGCGCTCGGATTCGGCCGGAGGTACGCTCTTGTGCTCCTCGACGATCTGTGCAGCGGGCGGGGTGGAAGGAGTGGGGCTACAGGGTGCTGTACACGGCGTCCAGCAGCGCCGCCTTGCGTGGATCGTCCGCGATGTGCGGGCCCATCAGGTTCATGACGTACCCCACGCCGAGGGACGCCTCCGGGTCGGCGAGCCCGAAGGAACCGCCGAAGCCGTCATGGCCGAACGCCCGCGGATTGGGGCCGTACATGGCGTGCGGGCCGCTGAGCCAGAGCCCGAGGCCGGCCTCCGTGTCATGGCCGAAGCCCGGACCCAGCACCAGGTCCCGGCAGCTTCCCTGACCCTCACGGATCAGTTCGGCGGTCCCGGCGGAGAACACGCGCCGCCCGTCGAGCCGGCCGCCTCCGGCGAAGATCCCGTACAGCGCGGCGACCCCGCGCGCCGTCGCGTGCCCGTTCGCGGCGGGGATCTCGGCCGCCCGCCACGCCGGTGTGTTGGCGTCGGCGCCGCTCATCCCGGGGTTGCCCAGCGCCGCCAGCGCGACCGGCGTGAACTGGGCGTACTGCGCGGCCAGTTCAGGCGTGACCTCGACGGGCGGCTGGATCACCTCGGCGGCGCGGTGTGCCTCCGTCTCCGGCAGCCCGATGGAGAAGTCGAGACCGAGCGGGCCCGTCACCTCCTGGCGCAGGAACGCGCCGGGGCGCAGCCCCGTGATCCGCCTGACCACCTCGCCGACGAGGAATCCGTAGGTCATCGCGTGATAGCCGGACCGGGTGCCCGGCTCCCACCAGGGCTCCGTCGCGGCGAGCCGGGAGGTGGTCAACTCCCAGTCGTAGACCTGCCCCAGGGAGTGCGGCTCGCGCAGCCCGGCCAGCCCTGCCCGGTGGGTGAGCAGCTGCCGCACGGTCACGGACTCCTTGCCGGCCGCCGCGAACTCCGGCCAGTACGCGGCGACCGGCGCGTCCAGGTCGAGGAGCCCGCGGTCGAGCAGCAGATGCGCGCAGAGCGCCGTCGCGCCCTTGGTGGTCGACCACACGTTGACCAGAGTGTCCCGCTCCCACGCTCTGGTGCGCGCGCCGTCGGCCCAGCCGCCCCACAGGTCGACCACGGTCCGCCCCTCGACCCGTACGCTCACGGCGGCGCCCAGTTCGTGCCCGTCATGGAAGTTCCGCTCGAACGCGGCGCGTACGGCGGCGAACCGGTCGTCGCAGTGACCCTGGACGCGCGCTATGAGCTCCGTCATGATGCCCTCCGTCGCCCCGGGCGGGCCCGATGGCCCGCTGTGACCCGGTTGCCCGGAAACGTACCGGCGGGGCAGGGCCGCCGGGAAGACGCCCGCGGACGGGCTTCAGGCGCCGACGCGCTCCCGCACCGCCGCCACGAGGCGCGCACCGGAGGGGAGTTGCCCCCCCGCATCTTGTCGGGCGCGTCGGCGGGCGCGTTGTCCGTCGCGTGGGTGGTGCGGTCACGTGGCTGTCCGAAGGCGCCGGGCACCGGGGCGCGACCCCGGGGGCGCGGACGGTTCGTGGCTATCGGTTGTCTCCGGGGTCCGAGTCCGCGCCCCCGTCCCGCCGCCGGTGCCGGGCCACGGCGTCGTTGTTGGCGCACCGTACGGAGCAGTAGGCGCGCCTGCCGTTGCGAGACGTGTCGACGAAGACCAGGCCGCACCGCGTGCGGGCGCAGCGGCCCAGCCGGGTGTGGCCGGCGAAGCAGATCACATGCGCGAGGGCGGCGGCCGTGACGGCGCGGATGTGGGCGACCGGGCCCAGGGCGGGGTCGGCGTAGTGGAGGTGGGGGGCGTGGCCGTCGTGGACGGTGATGTACGGCTTGCTGGCGGCCTCGGCCAGCAAGCCGTTGACGGTCTCGCGGCGCGGCTCCGGATCCCCCGGCCCGAAACAGGCCGCCAGCCGGTGGCTCCACGCCTCGACCTCGGCCGCCTCCCCGGCGGTCAGGGAGCGCCGGGCGGTGCCGCGCGCGGCGAGCAGCGGCTCCAGGGTCCCGGGTGTGAACGGGGTGCCGGTGGTCGTGGCGTTGACCAGGTCCACGGCGAGCAGGGCGGCCTCGCCGCCGTAGTGGGTGAACTGCATCACCCCACCCTAGCGAATGTAATGGTTGAACGTATCTAGGTCATGACAGCAGCCTGGGTGCATGCGAATACGCTGCGGTGAGGGCGGATGCCCCGACGGGAACCGGTGCGCGGACCGGCACGCGGATCCGGGTGACGAGACGGGCGAGGACCGGTGCGCGGTGTGCGGCCGGTCGGGCGCGGCGGACGAAGCGCGCTGGTCCCTGCTCTCGCGCCATACGACCTCGCAGGGGTTGGTGGAGTACTGCGCCTGCCGCTGCGGCGGCGTGGTGGTCCTGGTCGACGGCGGGTTCGCGAAGGTCCTTCCGCCGCGCGCCCCTGGCCGTACGGGTGACCGCGACCGTTGACCCGGCGCCGGGCGGGTATCCGGACAGACGGGGAGACCCGTTCGCCCCGGAGACCTACCCGAAGGAGGAGAGCGCCGTGAGCGAACTCCAGATCCTCGTCACCGTGGCCGTCCTCCTGGTCGCCCTCACCCTGGGCGTCGCGATCGTCCTGGCGGTCCGGCTCGTCCGGGCCCGGGGCACGCTGCGGAGGGCGGGCCTGCCGCAGTCGAAGAAGTGGCTGTTCTGGGCGGCCCTCGGCTATCTGGTCCTGCCCGTCGACCTGCTGCCCGACCCCGTGTACATCGACGACATCGGGGTGCTCCTGATGGCGCTGCGCTCGCTGCACGCGGACCGCCCGGAGCGGGAGAAGCTCCCGTAGCACTGGGCCGGTGCCGGTGCCGGTGCCGGTGTCAGTGCCGGGCCGGTACCGGGCCGGTGCGGTCAACGGATGATCGCACCGCACCACTAGAGTTTCAGACCGGTTCGATCCCGGCACGAGAGGTACCAGTGACTCAGCACGCGACCCCGGACGGCAGCGCTGACAGCGGTGACAGTGGCGGCGGCCACGGCACGGACGACGGCGGCCTCGGCGCGGGCGGCACCGGCCCGCGCGACTGGTGGCGGGAGTCCGTCGTCTACCAGGTCTACGTTCCGAGCTTCGCCGACGCCGACGGTGACGGCATGGGCGACCTCCGCGGGATCACCGACCGCCTCGGCCATGTCGCGGAGCTGGGCGCGGACGCCGTCTGGCTCACGCCGTTCTACCCCTCCCCGCTGGCCGACGGCGGCTACGACGTCGCCGACCACCGGGACGTCGACCCGCGCCACGGCACTCTGGAGGACTTCCGCGCGCTGCTGGCGCGGGCCCGGGCGCTCCAGCTCCGTACGATCGTCGACATCGTGCCCAACCACTGCTCCGACCGGCACCCCTGGTTCGTCGAGGCCCTGGCCTCCCCGCCGGGATCCGCAGCCCGTGACCGGTTCGTCTTCCGGGACGGCGGGGGCCGGGACGGGGCGGAGCCGCCCGCGGACTGGCAGTCCAAGTTCGGCGGCGCGGCCTGGACCCGGGTCCCCGACGGCCAGTGGTACATGCATATCTTCGCCGCCGAACAGCCCGATCTGAACTGGGAGAACTCCGACGTCATCGCCGATTTCGAGCGCACCCTGCGCTTCTGGCTGGACCTCGGCGTCGACGGTTTCCGGATCGACGTCGCACACGGCCTGCGCAAGGACCTCACCCCACCGCTGCGCGACACCCGCGGCGGCGACACCGCGCCCCTGAACGCGCCGCCCAGCGGCGAGGACCACCCCTTCTGGGACCGCGACGAGGTCCATGACATCTACCGCACCTGGCGCAAGATCACCGACTCGTACGCACCGCCCCGGATCATGGTCGCGGAGGCGGGTGTCAGCGCGGCGAGGCTGCCCCTCTACACCCGGCCCGACGAACTCCACCAGGCGTTCAACTTCTTCCACCTCCGCTGTCCCTGGGGAGCCGACGCCTTCCGGGACGCCGTCGACACGTCCCTCGCCGGCGCGGAGACCGTCGGCTCCCTGCCGACCTGGGTGCTCTCCAACCACGACGTGGTCCGCCACCTCACCCGGTACGCCCTGCCCGAGGGGACCGACACGCGCGCCTGGCTGATGAGTGAGGGCCCCACGCCCCCGCCCGACGAGGTGCGCGGCCGGCGGCGGGCCCGCGCCGCCGCGCTGCTGACCCTCGCCCTGCCCGGTACGACCTACCTCTACCAGGGCGAGGAACTGGGCCTCCCCGAGGTCGCCGACCTGCCCGCCGACGCGCTGCGCGACCCGATGTGGGAGCGCACCGGCCGCACCGTGAAGGGCCGGGACGGCTGCCGGGTGCCGATGCCGTGGACGGCGTCCGGCTCCAGCCACGGCTTCGGCCCCGGCGGGAGCTGGCTGCCCCAGCCGGCCGACTGGGGCACGTACTCCGTCGAGGCGCAGACGGGCCGCCCCGGCTCGTTCCTGGAGCTGTACCGTACGGCGCTGACGGTGCGCCGGGGCTTCCTCGGCGACGAGCGCTTCACCTGGCTGCCGTCGGCCGGGGGCGAGCTGGCCTTCCGCAAGGGCGCGGGGCTGGAGTGCCGCGTCAACTTCTCCGAGGCGCCGCTCCCGCTGCCCGCCGGGGCGGTCCCGCTGCTGGGCAGTGAGGCGCCGGCGCGGGACGAGGCGTCGGGCGCGCTGCTGCTGGCGCCGGACACGGCGGTCTGGCTGGACTCACGGGGGTAGAGCCGGAGCGGCGGGACCCACGCGACGCCGCGCGCGGGTGAGCCGGAGCCAGGGGTGCGGGCGGTCAGATCACGCGGACGACGTGCTTGCCCCGTACCCCTCCGGCCTCCAGCGCGCGGTGGGCCGCCGCGATCTCCGCGAGCGGGTGGACGGTGTCCACGACCGGCCGCAGCACCCCGCTCTCCACATATCCGGTCAGGTCGGCGAAGTCCTGGTGCAGGGGGTTGCCGCTGAAGAACCGGACCCGCCGGGAGCCGTACGCGGCGGACGCGAGCGTGTACGCGAGCGAGGCGGCGGCCCGGTCGGTGTCGAAGGCGATGCCCATCATGCGCCCGCCGGGCGCGAGCAGCCGCCGGTAGGAGGCCGCCTCGCTGCCCACGCTGTCGAAGACGACGTCGAAGGCACCGAGGTCCCGCAGCTCGCCGGGACCGGTCTCGCGGTAGTCGTACGCCTCGTCGGCGCCGAGTTCCCGTACGAGTTCCAGGTTCTTGCCGCTCGCGAGCGCGGTGACATGCGCGCCGTACGCCCGTCCGAGCTGGACGGCGACGTTGCCGACCCCGCCGCTCGCGCCCCGGACGAGCAGCCGCTCACCGGGCCGGACACGGGCCTTGTCGCGCAGGGCGGTGACCGCCGTCGTACCGGCGGGCAGCGCGGCGGCCTCCACCAGATCGAGTCCGGCGGGGGCGAGGGCCACCTGCCGGGGCCGTACGGTCACATACTCGGCCGCGCTGCCCACCCTTCCGCGCGGAACCTCGCTCCTGGGCAGCAGGCCCCAGACCCGCGCGCCGACCGCCGGGCCGGTGAGCCCGGGCCCGAGGGCGGCGACCTCACCGGCGAAGTCGATACCGGTGCGCCGGGGGAAGGTCCGGCCGCCGAGCACGCGCAACTTGCCCGCGCGCATGGCGAGTTCGCCGCCGTTCACACTGGTGGCGTGCACCCGTACCAACAGCTCGCCGGGGCCTGCGACGGGTGTGGGCGCCGTGCCCTCGTAGAGCACGTCCGGGGGGCCGTAACGGTCGTACAGCGCAGCGCGCATCTCGCTCAATGCCTTGCCCATCAGGTGGAGGAAGAGAGGCTAAGTGGAAGAGGTCTTTCACTTAGTCGTCACGCTAACACGCGAACCGGACGACCTCTTCCGCTTGGGTTAAAGTGAGAGACGTGCCCGCCAAACCCTCTCGGATCCTGCGCGCCGACGCCCTCGGCAACCGACTGCGTATCGTCGAGGCCGCCCGCGAAACCTTCGCCGAACTCGGGCTCGACGTACCGATGTCCGAGATCGCCCGACGCTCCGGGGTCGGCGCGGCCACCCTCTACCGGCGTTTCCCCACAAAGGAGTCGCTGGTCACGGAGGTCTTCACGGACCAGCTCGCGGAGTGTGTCGCGGTCGTGGACGACGCCGCGACCGACCCCGACCCGTGGCGCGGGTTCTGCGCGGTCATCGAGAAGGTGTGCGCCCTGCACGCCGTCGACCGGGGGTTCACCGCCGCGTTCCTCACCGCGTTCCCCGGCGCGCTCGCCTTCGAGCGGGAGCGCGAACGCGCCGAGGGGGTCTTCGCCGGGCTGATCCGGCGGGCGCAGGAGGCGGGACGGCTGCGCGCCGACTTCGTCCTGGAGGACCTCACCCTCGTCCTCCTGGCCAACGGCGGTGTCGCCGCGGGGGCCGGTGGCGCCGGGCCGGTCGCCTCCCGCCGGCTCGTGGGCTATCTGCTCCAGTCGTTCCGGGCCGAGGGCGCCACCCCGCTGCCGCCCCCGGCGCCGGTCGGACTGGATCGCTTGTACTGTCCGCAGAGCTGACGGGTCGTCAGGCGCCGCGCTGCCACTGCTGGTTGGCCGACCCCGTACAGGTGTACGTGATGACCTTGGCGGAGTTCTCCGCCGACGCCGAGGTGACATCGAGACATTCGCCGCTCGCCCGCGAGGTCAGCGTCGTGTACCCGCTCGCGTTCACCGCCACCCGCCACTGCTGCTCGGGCGCGGAGCCGCACGCGCGCTGCCGCACGTCGGTGGCGGTCCCGGTCAGACAGAGCGAGCTGTGCCGGGCCATCAACTGCACATAGCCGTCACCGGTGTTCCTGAACCAGAACCGCTGATTGCCGCCGCCGTTGCAGGTGTACTGGGTGAGGGCGACATCGTCCACGATCGACTGGTTCGGTATGTCTGCGCACTTGCCGCTGTGCCGGGCGGCCAGCGTCTCGTACGGCCCGCCCGAACCGGTCACGGTGCCCGCCGCCGTGTCGACGGTCAGCTCGGGGTACCAGTCCATGGTCATCGAGGTACTGGTCGGGAAGGCGAGCGGCAGCCACACGTACCGCGAGTCGTTGACCTTCTGCCCGAACGAGTTGCCCCACCGGTCGCCCATGTAGAGGTACGCCGTCCCCGAGGTGCCCTGGACGGGCAGGACGTACGCGGTCTGGGAGTTGTACGCCGTCGGGTCGCCGACGTTCCGCATCGCGCTCCACGGCCCGGCGAGCGAGGTCGCGGTGGCGTACTGCTGCTGGTTGGGGCTCCAGCCGGTGGCGCCGGACGTCAGCATGAAGTACACACCGCCGCGCTTGAAGAGCGCCGGTGCCTCGCGGTGGCCGCCCGGCCAGGGGTTGGCGACCAGGCTCGCGACACCGGTGTAGTCGGCGGTGAGCCGGTAGATCTGGAGGTCGTAGTTCTCGCGGGCCGCCGACACCATGTAGCCGGCGCCGTCGGTGTCCGTGAAGAGGGTGATGTCCCGCGACATGTGGGTGTCGAGCGGCCGGAAGCTGCCCTTCCAGGTGTAGTCGCCGTCGATCGTGGCGGACGTGGCCACGGCGGCCCGCGCCTGGCTGTAGTCCGTGGCGCTCTCCTTGTGCATCCACATCACGAACCGGCCGGTCGCCGCGTTGTAGACGACCTTCGGCCGCTCGATGTTGGCGGTGGCCAGCTCCGGGTCACTGGCCTGGGTCAGCACATGCCGGCGGAACTCCCAGGTCTTCAGGTCCGCGGAGCGGTACGCCGAGACGTACCGGAAGGTGTTGTCCGTGTTCCGGTTCTCGCCGAACCAGTAGTACCAGGAGCCCACCTTGATGACCCCGCCGCCGTGGGCGTGCACCAACTGCCCGCTGGTGTCGGTGAACTGGCCGCCGTTGGTGACGGAGACCGGACCGGCATCGGCGCCCTGCGCGGCGGTCGCGGGCAGGAAGAGCCCCGCCACCGCGACACAGAGCGCGAGCAGGAACGTACGCACGCGACTCATCTCAGACACGCTCCCTCAGTACGGTGAAGTGCCGTGCGAAGCCCGAGAGTCCGGGCAGTTGGCGGATCGGCGTCCAGGTGCGCAGCCCGTCCAGGCTGTCGCTGTAGTAGTACTTCTGCTCCGCGTAGCCGTCGAAGTAGATCCGCCAGCCGCCGTTGTCCAGCTGGACGAGCGCCGGCCCCTCGCGCCAACTGCCCCAGCCCGCCCAGTCCCCGGTACCGGTGAACGTGTACGGCCCTTCGAGCCGGTCGGCGACGGCGTGTTCCAGGTACTTCGTCGTCTCCTGCTTGGTGATCGCGTGGTACTTGCCGTCGTGCCGCACGACGAACGTGTCGATGTAGTTGGACCGGTCGAGACCGGCCAGCGGCTTCGGAGCCGTCCAGGTACGCAGCGACGCGTCCGTCGCGGTGAGCAGATGCGGCCGGAAGGTGTAGGTGTTCGTCGTGTCGAGCGAGACGACGATGTGCGTACGGCCGTCCGCGTCCACGAACCACTCGGGCGCCCAGGTACGCGCCAGCCCGGCCACCGGCAGGGTGTGGCGGGCGTGGAACTGCCAGTTCGTACGGTCCCTGCTGCGGGCGAACCCGATCGTGTTCCCGGTCCAGTCGGTGGTGTGCGCGATGTAGTAGTAGCCGTCGGTGTGCCGGATCAGGCTCGGGTCGCGGATCAGCCCCGAGGGCGGGGTGTACGCGGGCCCCTTCAGCAGGGTGTACCCCAGCGCGTCCGCCGACTCGTACACGTACATGTTGGACTCGCTGGAGTTGGTGAACGCCGTCATCGTGTACCGCGTCACCGCCGCCGAGGTGTCCGGGACCGGCGCGTCGGCCACCGGCACCCCGAAGTCCGGTGTGCCGTCCGCCTTCCAGCCGAGCGTCTGGATCCGGGTGTGGCGGTTCGGGTCGTCGAGCGGATCGCCGGTGATCTCCTTGTACTGCCGCGCGTGGTAGACGAGGACGTCCGTCCGCCCGTCCTCGGCGACCGTGAACGAGTTGTGGCCGGGGCCGTACTGCCCGTTCGCCGCACTGCTGACGAAGACCGGCGTCGGCGACTTCGACCAGGACGCGGGGTTGAGCAGATCGCTGTCCGTGTCGGCGGTGAGCAGCCCCACGCAGTAGTGGTGGTCGGTTGCGCTCGCCGAGTACGAGACGAAGACCCGGCCGTTCCGCTGGATGACCGCAGGCCCCTCGTTGACCTTGTACCCGACGGTCTCCCAGGCGAACTCCGGTGTGGTGAGCCTGATCTGCGGGCCCTTGAGGGTCCACGGGTTCGCCATCGCGGAGAGGAAGAGACCGCTGTTGTTGTCGAGTCCTGGCTCCTGCTGCGCCCAGGCGAGATAGCGGGTGCCGCGGTGGGTGAAGGTGGTCGCGTCGAGGGAGAAGGTGTCCCAGGCGGTGGTGATCCGCCCCTTCTCCGTCCACGTGCCCCGGAACGGGTCCGGATGCTCGTTCTCCAGCACCCAGATCCGGATCTTCCACACGTCGTCGGCGCGTCCCGCCGCGAAGTAGATGTACCACTTCCCGTCGATGTGATGGATCTCCGGCGCCCAGATGTGCGCGCCCATGTCACCGCTCGTGTGTCTGCGCCAGATCACCGACTCCTCGGCGGTCGACAGCCCGCCCAGGGTGCGGGAACGGCGCAGGACGACGCGGTCGTACTCGGGCGCCGTCGCCGTGAAGTAGTAACGGCCGTCGGTGTGCCGGTGGATGTACGGGTCGGCCCGCCGCTCCACCAGCGGGTTGCGGTACGCGGGCCCCGCCGCGGCCGTACGGCCCTCACCGGGGCCCGCGGCGTGGGGGGCGCCGGGTGCCGGTGTGCGCGGGGCGCCCGGCGCCGCGGCGTGGGCGAGGCCGGGTACGGCGGCGAGGGCGCCCGCGCCGAGCGCCCCTTTCAACAGCAGGCGGCGGCCGGGGACATCACTGCGGCTCATGCAGTCTCCCTTTCCGGGACAGAGGGTCGCGTTCGCAGGGTCGAACACCATCTGTGATTCCGAACGCCGAAACCGTAGAGGCGTGTTACGGGGAGGTCAACGGGGCGGACGGGACCAACTCACCCGTCCCGCCCGCCCCTGGGACATCACCGGCCCCGGGTTCCTCCGGGCCCGCCGGACGTGTCAGAGCCCGTAACGGCTCTTCAGATGACGCCAGAAGTCCCGGTACATCCACTGGTCGAACTCGGTGATCCGGGTGGCGCTGCCCGCCTTCATGATGAAGCCGCCGACACCGGTCGGGGTCCAGTCGTAGAAGTCGTCGAGACCGTAGGTGTGCCCGATCTCGTGCTCCAGGATGTGGATGTCCTCCTGGGCCCGCGCGCCGACCATGTACTCGCTGCCGATCCGCTGCCCCCAGTCACCGCCCGCGCCGCCCTGGAACCCCTTGGTCAGCCAGAGCGACTGGTCGTAGTGGCGGGCCGCCCCGCCGGGGCACTTGGAGTAGTCGCCGTTCTGGTGGAAGAAGCGCCCGCAGTCGGGCGCGCACTGCGGCGCGCCCCCGCCGTCGAGCACATTGGTGTAGATGTCCACGGAGTTGTCCGTCCACTGGAGCGTGGAACGGTTCTTGACGGCCCAGCCGACGATGTCGACCGGGACGTTCTGGTACGGGAAGCCCTCGAAGCCCGCGACGGTGTCCGTCCACTTCTTCGACTGGCGCTTCAGCGCGGTGTGGATCTCGTCGCGCAACTGCGCGCTGACCGGCTGGTCCGACTCCCAGCGGACGCAGTAGGAGATCCGGCCCTTGTTGGCCATCACCTGGTCCCAGCCGTAGTTGCGGAAGCCGTACAGGTCGGGGTACGTGGTCTCGACGTGCCGCCAGACCTCGTTCAGCGGCTGGACGAGCTGGGCGGGCGGGTTCCAGGCGGCCGGCGCCGCCGAGGCGGGCGCGGTCCCGGCGCTGACGACGGGCGCGGCGCCGGCGGGGGTGACGAGACCGAGAACGGTGAGGGCGCCGACTGCGAGGGTGATCACAGCGGTACGGAGCGGGTGCAAGGACATCACGACTCTTCCCGAGTGGGGGGTGTGGGCGCGGACGCGCACACCCCCAGGTCTCCGCCGGGCGCCGAAAGGTTGCCGTCGCGCGGACGGTCGGGCCGCTCCCCGGGAACGCGCGGGCGGGGGAACGGTCGCTACGCGGCCCCGGCCGCCGGTCCCGGCGGGTCGAGGCGGGGCAGGAACAGCACGGCGTCGAAGTCGTCGGGCGCGCCCGGGTCGAGCGGGAAGTAGCTGGGGTACTCGCTCCCGCGTGGGACCAACTCGCCTGCGTCCGCGACCAGTCCGGCCAGTTCGGCGGCGGTCACCAGGCGAGGGGCCGACGTGGTCGCGGCCAGCAGGCCCTCCAGGGTGTCCGCCGGTGGCGCGCCGATGCCCAGGTGCGGTGCGGAGCCGATCGCCGTCGCGAGGACCACGTACTCAGGGCCGTGGGTACGGGCGAGATGGGCGCCGGCCGGGCTCCACTCCACGTCCATGGCGCCGAACCGGGTGCGCGCCGGGCGGCGCCGCAGATGGAGATTGTGGGCGAAGGCCAGGACCGGACCCCTGTCCTGTTCGCGGGCGGCGAGCGCGTCCAGGTTGGCCGCCATCATCGCGTCGCGGATCCCCGTGCACCGTGCCAGCCGCTCCCGGGGATCGGTCCGGGCCAGGGCCGCGTGATAGGCGAGCAGCCCGGCGGCGGTGCGGGCGCCGAGTTCGGCGTCGTGCAGCGCCTCCGTCGGGCCGTCCATGGTGAGGTGCGGTGCGCCGGAGGTGAGCAGCCAGCCGAGATCGTCGGTGATCACCCGCAGCTCGTGGGCCTCCGCCGTGTCACCGACGGAGTGCGAGGGGTCCATGGTGGCGCGGGGATCGGACCATCGGGCGTCGTCGCCGAGCAGCGCCTCGATCCGGCTCCACGGGTGCGGCACCGTCGCGCCCCGGTCGGTGAGGAAGGTGTGCAGCACGCGCAGGGCCGCGCGGGGGCTGTGCGCCCCGCTCTTCTCGCTGTTCTCCATCGGCGCGTCGAATCCCGCGAAACGCGCCTGATCGGCCGGAGGCCGTGCGCGGTTGTGCTCACCGACCCACTCCACCAGCGCGCGGTTGGCGGGGGAGGCCCCGAACCCGTGACTGAAGCCCTCGGTCATCACCTGGTCGAGGTGCCCGTCGCCGCCCCGGGCGTAGTCGTCGACCACGCGCCCCGCGAGGCAGTCCGATTCCAGCGCCACCCAGCGGCACCGCTCGTGCGCGACGAGCCCCCGCAGCAGGCCGTTGCGCAGGCGCGGCAAGGTCTCCTCGCCGTGCAGCGCCTCGCCCAGGGCCAGCAGGCGGGGCCGCCGCGTCCGCGCGCTCAGGAACCGCTCGACGGCCGTGTACATCGATTCGTCTGTCGTCATGGCTTCGACGCTATCGTTGACGTTTCGGTTGAAGGTTGAGCCGAAAAACGCTGGAGACAACAGCACCAACCTTCAAACGGTGCGACACCTGGAGGGGAATTCATGAGGCCCGTGGACCTGGCGCGACCGTACGGACTGTCCGGTCAGGCGGTCCGCAACTACGAGGCGGCCGGCATCCTGCCCGCCGCCGAGCGCACCCCCTCGGGCTACCGGCGCTACACCGGCGAGCACGCCGCCGCGCTGCGCGCTTTCCTCGCCCTGATCCCCGCCCACGGCCACGCCGCCGCCCGCTCGATCATGACGCTGCTCAACGCGGACCGGACCGTCGAGGCGCTCACCGTCATCGACCGGGGCCACGCCGAACTGCTCACCGACCGACAGACCTTGGACGCGATCGAGCGTGCGCTCACGGAGCTGACGCACGTCCCCGACGAACGGCCGGCCCACCGCCCCACCACCGTCAGCGCCTTGGCCCACCGGCTCCGCCTCCGCCCGGCCACCCTGCGCCGGTGGGAGCGGGCCGGCCTGCTGCACCCGGGCCGGGATCCCGCCACCGGCTACCGCGCCTACACCCCGGACGACATCCGGGACGCCCACATCGTCCACCAGCTACGGCGCGGCGGATATCTCCTCACGCAGATCGCGCCGCTCCTCGTCGAACTGCGCGACACCACCTCACCCGCCTCGGCCGCGTCCGCGATCGCCGAACGCCGCGACCGCCTCCACACCCGCGCCCTCGCCATGCTCCACGCGTCCGCCGAGACCGGCCGCTACCTCCACGAGCGGGACCGGCACACCGAACGGAACCGCACCGAACGGAACTGACCGGGCGCCGTCAGCCGGCCACGAGCACGGCGGCGCCGTTCACCCGGTCGGCCGCGAGATCGGCCAGTGCCCGGTCCGCGTGGTCGAAGGGGTACGGGGAGACCGTGACACGGATGCCGATACGGTCGGCCACCGCCAGGAAGTCGCGGCCGTCCCGCCGGGTGTTGGAGGTGACGCTGCGCAACTCGCGCTCCTGGAAGAGATGGCGCTGATAGTTCAGCACGGGAATGTCGGAGAGATGGATCCCCGCGACGGCGAGCGTGCCCGCCCGGTCCAGCGCCGCCAGTGCCACCGGCACCAGATCGCCCACCGGGGCGAAGAGGACCGCCGAGTCCAGCGGCTCCGGCGGCGGATCGTAGGCTCCGCCGGCGGAGGCGGCGCCGAGATCCAGGGCGAGCGCCCGCGCCCGCGACGACCGGGTCAGCACATGGACGGTGGCGCCCTCGGCCAGCGCCACCTGGGCGGCCAGATGCGCGGAGGCGCCGAATCCGTAGATGCCCAGCCGCCCGCCAGGAGGGAGCGCGCTGCGCCGCAGCGACCGGTAGCCGATGATCCCCGCGCAGAGCAGCGGCGCCAGCGAGGCGGCGTCACGGTCCTCCGGCAGCCGGTAGGCGAACGCCTCGGGGACGATGGCGAGGTCGGCGAAGCCACCGTCCGCGTCCCACCCCGTGTACGCGGACCGGGGGCAGAGGTTCTCCCGCCCGGACCGGCACCACCGGCACTCCCCGCAGGTCGACCGCAGCCACGCCCCGCCGGCCCGGTCACCGGTACGGAACACGGCCACCCCGTCGCCCACGGCCACCACCCGGCCGACGATCTCGTGCCCCGGCACGGTGGCCGGGCGGTGCGGGGCGAGATCGCCCTCGGCGAGGTGCAGATCCGTACGGCACACACCGCACGCCTCGACGCGCAGCAGCAGTTCACCCGGGCCCGGCACCGGGGCGGGGCGGCGCACCCGTACCAGCGGGCCCGTACGGACCGGGCCGGGGGCACCGACGGCCCAGCCACTGAGCAGCGTGCCCTCGCCGCGCTCGTCCCGCGCGGGAACGGAAGGAGCCATGACTCCAGCGTGCGTCCGGCGCGCCCCACCGGCAAACGCCGCCACCGAGGGTGTGCGCCCGATGGCCGGAAGCGATCGCATGACCGGCTCCTTGGGAACCTCTTTACCTTGTGCGGCCGTTCAGCCTCCGGCCGTACCCGCGGCCACCCGCCGCAGCGGCGGGGGCACCACGTACTCCAGGAGGCAGCAGTGGCCCAGATCGACCTCGACAAGGTGTTGGACAAGGCGTGGGCGGACAAGGACCTGCCCGCCGTGCTCGACGCGCCGGTCTCCGCACTGAAGGGGGTCTCGGACCGCCAGGGCAAGCTTCTTGACGAGGCGTTCGGCGTCAAGACAGTGGCAGATCTGGCCAACCTGAAGTACGCCCGCTGGGCGCAGGCACTGGCGACGCTCGCCCCTGACGCCAAGTAGCACCACCGGCCGAAGAGACCCGGGACACGGCGCGGAAAATACCTCGCGCCGTGTTCCGGGGGCCGGTTACAGTGACCGCGTCAGCCGTTGAGCGCGCCAGGCGCGCGCACGGAGAGCGACCAGGAGGTGAGGACATTGATGACTGTCACGGTGCTGGGCGCTGCCCAGGTTCAGAAGATCATCTTCCTCATCCCTGTGGTCTCCGGCTGACTCTCCTTCTCTTTCCACGCCCGCGCGGGCGTGCCGGGGCCACCCCTCGAAGGGTTTCCCTTGTCTTTCCTCACCTCTTCCGTCTCTTCGCTCACGGCAGGCTCTTCCGGGAGTCCGTCCGTCACACACCCGCTCACCCCGTACGGCTGGGACGCGGGCTGGGCCGCGGAGTTCGCCCCGTACGCCGAGCGGGGTCTGCTGCCCGGCCGGGTCGTACGGGTCGACCGCGGCCGGTGCGACGTGGCCACCACCGAGGGGGTCGTCCGGGCCGATACGGCCTTCGTCACCCCGCACGACCCGCTGCGGGTCGTCTGCACCGGTGACTGGGCGGTCGTCGACCCGGACGGTGACCCCCGGTTCGTCCGGGAGTACCTGCCGCGCCGTACCGCCTTCGTACGGTCCACCTCCTCCAAGCGGTCCGAGGGGCAGATCCTCGCCGCCAACGTCGATCACGCGATCATCGCGATCTCCCTGGCGGTCGAACTCGACCTGGGCCGGGTCGAACGGTTCCTCGCCCTCGGCTGGGAGAGCGGCGCCCTCCCGCTCATCGTGCTCACCAAGGCCGACCTCGTCGACGACCCCGCCGTACGGGCCCATCTCGTCGAGGACGTCCAGACCGCCGCCCCCGGGGTGCAGGTGCTCGCCGTCAGCTCGGAGACGGGGGAGGGGATCGAGGTCCTGTCCGCCGTGCTGTCGGGCGGTACGAGCGTGCTGCTCGGTGTGTCCGGGGCCGGGAAGTCGACGCTCGCCAACGCCCTGCTCGGGGAAGCGGTGATGGAGGTGCGGGCCGCGCGTGACGTGGACGGCAAGGGCCGGCACACCACCACGACCCGCAACCTCCTCGTCCTGCCCGGGGGCGGCGCCCTCATCGACACCCCCGGGCTGCGCGGCGTCGGGCTGTGGGACGCCGTGACCGGGGTCAACCAGGTGTTCTCGGACATCGAGGGCCTGGCACGAGGGTGCCGCTTCCAGGACTGCGCCCACACGGCCGAGCCCGGATGCGCCGTGCTCGCCGCGGTCGAGGACGGCGCGCTGCCCGTGCGGCGGCTGGACAGCTACCGCAAGCTGCTGCGGGAGAACCAGCGCATCGTCGCCAAGACCGACGCCCGGCTGCGCGGTGAGATCCGGCGCGACTGGAAGCGCAAGGGCGCGGAGGGGCGCGCGGCCATGGAGGCCAAGCGCGGCCGGATCCGCTGAGCCGCACGCGAGGGTGACCGGGGCGGGCGGCGGACGGACGGATGTGGTGTCCGAAAACCGCGAGTACGCTCGTCCCGGCTGCCGCACACTGGACTCGTGACGGACGAAGAGGCCAGGGAGAAGACCAGGTACGAGACCACGGAAAAGACCAGGTACGAGGCCGGAGAAGGGACCAGGTACGAGGCGGTCGCCAGCCGCGACGCCCGGTTCGACGGCGCGTTCTTCTTCGCCGTCGAGACCACCGGCATCTACTGCCGGCCGAGCTGCCCCGCCGTCACCCCCAAGCGCGAGAACGTCCGCTTCTACCCGACCGCCGCCGCCGCCCAGGGCCACGGCTTCCGGGCCTGCCGCCGGTGCAGGCCGGACGCCGTGCCCGGGTCGGCGGAGTGGAACGTGCGCGCCGATGTCGTCGGCCGCGCGATGCGCATGATCGGGGACGGGATCGTGGACCGGGAAGGCGTACCGGGGCTCGCCGGACGGCTCGGCTACAGCACCCGGCAGATCCAGCGCCAGCTCACCGCCGAACTGGGCGCCGGACCCGTCGCCCTCGCCCGCGCCCAGCGCGCGCACACCGCCCGGGTCCTGCTCCAGACGACCGGCCTGCCCGTCACGGAGATCGCGTTCGCGGCCGGGTTCGCCAGCGTGCGCCAGTTCAACGACACGATCCGGCAGATCTACGCCCGTACACCCAGCGCGCTCCGTACCGAATCCGGTACGGGAACGGGCGCCCGGAGGAACGCCCGCGCGGCGCCCGGGAACGCCGGGGGACCCGCCCCCGCCGGGATCCCCCTCCGGCTCGCCCACCGCGGCCCGTACGCCGCCGCCGACCTCTTCGACCTGCTCGCCCTGGAGGCCCTGCCGACCGTGGAAGAGGTCACGGGAGCGCCCGGCGCCCGCACCTACCGCCGTACGCTGCGGCTGCCCCACGGCCCCGGCGTCGTCGCCGTCGACGAGGCCCGTCCCGCCGGTGGCGACGCGGGCAGGCGGCCCGCCAACGGCTGGCTGGAGGCGCGTATCCACCTCACCGAACTGCGCGACCTCACCACCGCCGTACAGCGGCTGCGCCGGCTCTTCGACCTTGACGCCGACCCGTACGCCGTGGACGAACGGCT
Organism: Streptomyces sp. NPDC059092; assembly: GCF_042756365.1. Classification (NCBI taxonomy): domain Bacteria; kingdom Bacillati; phylum Actinomycetota; class Actinomycetes; order Kitasatosporales; family Streptomycetaceae; genus Streptomyces; species Streptomyces sp. NPDC059092. The sequence continues at coordinate 100,121 of NZ_JBHZEJ010000003.1, read as the reverse complement.
CGGTGCCGACCCCTGCCTCGCCCCGCTCGTCGCGGCGCGCCCCGGGCTGCGCTCGCCCGGCGCGGCGGATCCGGTGGAGTACGCGCTGCGCGCGCTCCTCGGGGACGCCGGCGCCGCGCGGGCCGTGGAGACGTACGGGGAGGTGCTGGAGCAGCCGTGCGGCGGGCTCACCCGGCTCTTTCCCGGGCCCGGCGCGCTGCGCGACGACCCGGTGGCGGGCCCCCTCGCGACCGCGCTCGCCGACGGCGCCGTACGGCTCGACGCGGGGGCCGACCGGGACGCGGCCGAACAGGCGCTCCTGGCCGTCCCCGGGCTCACCCCCGCGACCGCCGCGCTGATCCGGACGCGGGCCCTCGGCGACCCCGACGTGGCGCCCGAGGGGGAGCGCGACGAGGAGGCGTGGCGGCCGTGGCGGTCCTACGCGGCGGCCCACCTGCGCGTGGCCCGCCGGCGGCGGGAGACCGCGGCGCCGGTCAGCCGAGACCCCAACTGTGGATCTTGCGCGGATGGATACGGATCAGCTCCTCGCTGAAGTGCGGGCCGAGGTCATGAGGGCCCGTCAGCAGCTCCGCCTCGCCCCGGATGTCGACCCCGCGCACCGTCCACGGCGTCGTGCTCACGATGTCGTCGACGACCAGGGCGACCCGGGGATTGGCCTGGAGATTGCGCCACTTCTTCGTCGTACCGAGGGAGAAACCACCGATCAGGATCGTCCCGTCGTCCTGCGGGAAGAAGCCGACCGGATTGGCCTGTGGCTGCCCCTGAGGATCGACGGTCGCCATCCGGCCCAGCCGCTGGGTCCGCAGATACGCGCGTTCGGCCTCGCTGAATTCGGTCATGCCCCACCCTCACACGGGGTACGGGGCCGCCGCACCGGTCCTGGTCCGGTGGCGGTCGTACGACCAGGCTTTCAGCCCCGGTCGGCAGCTTTCAGCCCCGGGTCAGCACCACGCCCAGCCACGCCCCCACCACCAGCAGACACGAGAACAGCTCCACCAGCAGGGACGCCCCCGCCGTCCGCATGACCGTACGGGTCGACGCCCAGCCGTCCCGGTGGCTGCCCAGCCGTACCCGTTCCGCGCCGTAGATCCCCCCGACGAACCCCACGATCCCGCCCACCACCGGCACCACGAAGAACCCCACGATGCCCGCGACGCCGCCGGTCAGCACCGTGCCCCGCGGCACCCCCGCGCCGCGGGGCCGGCGGGCCGGCAGGAGCGGCCGGAGCGCCTGGTTGAGCAGCAGGAGTGCCGTCGCGCCGATCAGCAGGGCCCAGGCGGGGCGGGTGGTGTCGGTCAGCGCCCACCAGAGCACGGCGGCCCACACGATCGCCTGTCCCGGCACACCGGGGACGAGTACGCCGAGCAGACCGAGCAGCATGACCAGGGCGACCAGCACGAGCTGCCACACTTCCATCCGCCAACTGTGCAGGACGCCGCCCGTTCCCGCAGGTCGCCTCCGCGCCGGTGCGGCGGGTTCAGGCCGCGGGGCCGCGGGCCACCCAGCCCCGCTCGTACGCGTGCCAGCCGAGCTGGAGCCGGGTCGTCACCCCGCTCAGCTCCATCAGCCCCTTCACCCGGCGCTGTACGGTCCGCAGTCCCAGGTCGAGCTGTTTGGCGACGCTCGCGTCCGTCAGCCCGGCGAGCAGCAGCGACAGGATCTCCAGGTCGGTGGGGTCCGGTCCTGGCGGGCCGTCCTCCCGTACCGCACCGCCCGTCCCCAGCCGCAGCGGCAGCCCCTCGCGCCACACCGCCTCGAAGAGCCCCATCAGAGACTCCAGCAGCCCGCTGGCGTGCACCACCAGCGCTGCGGGGCCGACGCCGCGGCCCGTCAGCGGCACCATCGCCAGCGCGCGGTCCGCGACCACCAGCTTCGTCGGCACCCGCTCGGTGACCCGGACCCGCTCCTGCCGGCCGAGCGCGGCGGCCAGTTCGGTGAGCCCGGTGGGCTGGGTGAGCACCTCGCGCTCGATCACCACCCGGTAGGCGACGCCCCGGCTCGCCGCGCGGTCCTCGGCCTCGTTCTCCCGGCCCGTCACGGCGACGGGCTGCCCCGTGACCAGGGCGCAGACCTCCTCCGTGGCGCCGAGCTGGAGCTGGAGGAAACGATGGGCCACGGCGCTGGCGCCCGTCACCACCTCGATCAGATCGTGCACGGCGGGCTCGGCCGCCTCCGCGCGGTACTCCTCGGCGAGCAGCACCGCCGCCAGCTCCGCCTGTTCGAGCTGATGACGGTGCTGGGTCAGCAGCGCGCCCAGCGCGACGGCCGGCGGCGCGGCGACCCACCGGCCCGCCCGGGAGGAGGACTGGGCGGCCAGGCCCTGCCGCTCCAGCCTGCGCAGCGCCCGTTCGGTGTCCGGTTCGGGGAGGGCGAGCCGGTGCGCCAGATCCGCGACCTCGGCGGCTCCGATCGCCACCAGCGCCCGATAAGCGGCCTCGTGTCTCTCGTCAAGTCCTATGGCTCCCAGCACCCTGCCCGGCCCTCCCCGTTCACCTCGCGCGACGTCCTCGGACGCGTCCGTACCCCGGCCCGCCGTGGCGGATACCGGCCACGGCGTAAACCCGCCGTGCCCATCATCCCCTGCCGGCCCCGGCACTCTGTCATGGTGGCGCCATCACAGCAGCAACAGTCCCGGTCATATGCCTCTGTGCCTCTTCGGCCGGGTTGTGCTCGGGAGAGCGATGCGCGCGGCCCGGCGCCCGCGTATCCGCCCGCGCTGGATCTGTGACCGTTCGCCGGGCGTCCTTCCCGTGGGGGGTGGGGTCGCCCGGCGGACTCATTTTTTCGCCATGCCCGTTTTCGCTCCCCGGGAGCGGTCGACAATAAGGGACATGAGCGAGCAGGGGGAGCGGCCGAGCGCGGACGACTGGTGGACCCGCCTGTACGACGCGTCCGCGTTGGACACGGGCCCGGCCGTGAAGTCCGGGGACACGCTCGACGACCGCTTCGACTCGGCGGCGGGCACGGTGAACGCGGACGGGGCCGCCGACCGCCCCGTCGATCCGCGCGACGGGGGCCCGGGGGCGCGGCCACCCGCCTGGCGGGAGCAGGCGCCCCCGGCGGCCCCGTACACGGCGCCCCCGGCGGCCCCGTACACGCCCGGCGACGCCGGGCCACTGCCGAGGACGGACGCGCGGGACGCGGCACCGCCGCCTCCGGCCCCGAAGCCTTCACCGCCTCCGGCCCCCTCCACGCCGTCTGCCCCGGCCGCCCCGTTCGTGCCGTCTGCCCCGGCCGTCCCTTCGGCCTCACCCGTACCCGTACCGGCACCCGCGTCCGCGTCCGGTCCGCGCGCCGTCCCCGATCCACGGTCAGTGCCGGGCAGCGCCCCCGCCCCGGACCGCGCGCGGGTCACCCATCTCGGCGACCGGCCGCCCACCTACGATCCCGAGCCCGCCACCCTGCCCGCCGCCCACCCCGACCGGCTGGACGAACTCGTCGCCGACACCGTCCTCGACGGTGCCTCCTACGGGACGTACACGCTGCGGGCCGTGTCCGTACGGGGCGACTCCGCGCGGCACCGGGGCGAACCCCGGCACGACGCGCTGCTCACCGCCCGGTTCGGGGCAGGACCCGGTGCGCTCGTCCTCGTCGCCGTCGCCGGCGGCGCCCGCGCGGCCGAGGGCGCGCACCGGGCCGCCGGCGACGTGTGTCACTGGATCGGCGGCGCCGTCGGGCGCAGTCACGGCAAGCTCTCCGAGGACATCAGGGCCGACCGCAGGGACGCGCTCAAATCCGGTCTGCACCGGCTCACCGACCGGGGGTTCGGCAAGCTCCGGGCGCGCGCCGCCGAACTGGGCCTGGCGCCGGAGGAGTACACCGCGAGCCTGCGCTGTCTGCTGCTCCCCGCCGACCCCGACTGCCGGACCCGGGTGTTCTTCGGGGTCGGCGCCGGCGGCCTCTTCCGGCTCAGGGGCGGCGGCTGGCAGGACCTGGAGCCCCCGGTCACCGCCGACGCTCCCGCCCATGCCGCCGCCGAGACCCCCGAGGACGACCGGACCACCATGGACCTGGAGATCACGAAGGCCCACGTCCCGTACATCGAGGGTCCGCTCCCGCCACCACCCGAGCCGTTCCGCTTCCGGGCGTCCGTCGGCCGGCCGGGCGACACGTTCCTGCTGTGCAGCGCGGGGCTGGCCGAGCCGCTGCGCGGGGAGCCCGCGCTCGCCGGGGAACTGGCCGGACGCTGGGCGGCGCCGGAACCACCGGGGCTGGCCGACTTCCTCGCGGACACCGCGCTCAGGGTGAAGGGCTACGCCGACGACCGTACGGCGGTCGGCGTCTGGGAGGCATGACGCGGGACGTACGACGCGGGACGTATCACGCGGGACGTATGACAGAAGAGGCATGACAGCGGAGGCATGACACGCGCCGCCCCCGCCCGTCCGGCGGACGTGGCTGGGCATGCGCGACCGGCCCCGCCGTGGGTTGATGGAGACCGCAGGACGGGCCGGCCGTCCTGCCCGTCACCGGAGAGGGCGCGGACCCATGGCCAAGCAGAACGTGGCGGAACAGTTCGTCGACATCCTCGTCAGAGCGGGCGTCCAGCGGCTGTACGGAGTCGTCGGCGACAGCCTCAACCCCGTCGTCGACGCCATCCGCCGCACCCCCGCCATCGACTGGATCCAGGTCCGGCACGAGGAGACCGCCGCCTTCGCGGCCGGCGCCGAGGCCCAGATCACCGGCCGGCTGGCCGCCTGCGCGGGCTCCTGCGGCCCCGGCAACCTGCACCTCATCAACGGCCTGTACGACGCGCACCGCTCCATGGCCCCCGTCCTCGCCCTCGCCTCCCACATCCCCTCCGCCGAGATCGGCCTCGGCTACTTCCAGGAGACCCACCCCGAGCGGCTGTTCAACGAGTGCAGCCACTACAACGAGATGATCTCCAGCCCCCAGCAGATGCCCCGGCTGCTCCAGACGGCGATCCAGCACGCCATCGGCCGCAGCGGCGTCAGCGTCGTCACCCTGCCCGGCGACATCGCCTCCTCGCCCGCCCCGGAGAAGGCGGTGGAGCACGCCCTCGTCACCTCACGGCCCTCCGTACGCCCCGGTGACGCGGAGATCGAGAAGCTCGTCCGCATGATCGACGAGGCGGACCGGGTCACGCTCTTCTGCGGCAGCGGCACGGCCGGGGCGCACGCCCAGGTGATGGAGTTCGCCGAGCGGATCAAGTCCCCGGTCGGTCACGCGCTGCGCGGCAAGGAATGGATCCAGTACGACAACCCGTACGACGTCGGCATGAGCGGGCTGCTCGGCTACGGCGCCGCCTACGAGGCCACCCACGGGTGCGATCTGCTGCTGCTCCTCGGTACGGACTTCCCGTACAACGCCTTCCTCCCCGACGATGTCAAGATCGCGCAGGTCGACATCAGGCCCGAGCGGCTGGGCCGCCGCTCCAAGCTGGACCTCGCCGTGTGGGGCGACGTCCGCGAGACGCTGACCTGCCTGACCCCGCGGGTGCGCGCCAAGACCGACCGGCGCTTCCTCGACAAGATGCTGAAGAAGCACGCCGACGCGCTGGAGGGCGTGATCAAGGCGTACACCCGCAAGGTCGAGAAACACACCCCGATCCACCCCGAGTACGTCGCCTCCGTCCTGGACGAACTCGCCGACGAGGACGCCGTTTTCACCGTCGACACCGGGATGTGCAACGTATGGGCGGCCCGCTATCTGACACCCAACGGGCGCCGCCGTGTCATCGGCTCCTTCAGCCACGGCTCGATGGCCAACGCCCTGCCGCAGGCCATCGGCGCGCAGTTCACCGACCGGAACCGGCAGGTCGTCTCGATGTCCGGCGACGGCGGATTCACCATGCTGATGGGCGACTTCCTCACACTCGTCCAGCACGATCTGCCGGTGAAGGTCGTCCTCTTCAACAACTCGGCCCTCGGCATGGTGGAGTTGGAGATGCTGGTGGCCGGGCTGCCCTCGTACGGCACGACCAACCACAACCCCGACTTCGCCGGGATCGCCCGCGCCGCCGGTGCCTACGGTGTACGGGTCGAGAAGCCCCGGCAGCTCGCGGGCGCCCTGAAGGACGCCTTCAAGCACCGGGGCCCCGCGCTGGTGGACGTGGTCACCGACCCGAACGCGCTCTCCATCCCGCCGAGGATCAGCGCCGACATGGTGACGGGCTTCGCCCTCTCCGCGAGCAAGATCGTGCTGGACGGCGGGGTGGGCCGGATGGTGCAGATGGCCCGCTCCAACCTGCGGAACGTGCCCCGGCCCTGACCCCGCCGTCCGCCGTCAGGCCGGCCGCCCGTCAGCCCGGCAGCCGGCCCGGCGGGCTCACGCCGGGGTGAGCCGCAGCGTCAGGATCTGGAACGGCCGCAGCCGCAGCCGCACCCCCTCCTCGCCCGGCTCCGCGTCGTGCAGCGGCCGTTCCAGCAGGTCGGTCACCCGCGCGCCGCGCACCGGGAAGCCGACGCGCAGGGTGGCGTCCGCCCGGCCGCCCGCCGACTCGTAGAGCCGTACGATCACATCACCGCTCCGGTCCTCGGCGAGCTTGACCGCCTCCACGGTCACCGCCGCGTTGTCGATGTCGACCAGCGGCGCCAGCTCGGGGGCCGCCGCCACCCGCAGCGGCAGATTGAGCGCCAGCCCCTCCTGCACGCTCTCCTCCACCGTGGCGCCGGGCAGCAGCGCGTAACGGAAGCGGTGCGTGCCCTGATCCGTCTCCGGGTCGGGGCTGTGCGGGGCGCGCAGCAGCGTCAGCCGTACGGTCGTACCGAGGCCTTCCGCGTGGGGTGTCCGCGTCACGTCGTGCCCGTACGTCGAGTCGTTGAGCACCGCGACCCCGTAGCCGGGCTCGGCGACCCGCAGCCAGCGGTGGGCGCAGATCTCGAACCGGGCGGCGTCCCAGCCGGTGTTGTCGTGCGTGGCCCGGTGCACATGGCCGAACTGGATCTCGGCGGTGGACCGTTCGGCGTGCACATCGAGCGGGAACGCCGCCTTGAGGACCTTCTCCGACTCGCGCCAGTCGATGTCGGTGACGACGTCGATCCGGTTGCTGCCCGCCGTGAGCCGGATCTCCTGCGTGATCCGGGACGCTCCGAACGCCCGTACCACCCGCACCGATGCCCGCAGCGGGCCCCTCTCCGTCACCTCGACGGACTCGGCGTCGACGAGATCGGTGTGCCGGTGCCGGTAGTGCCGGTCGATGTCCCAGGCGTCCCACTGATTGGGGTGGTCGGGGTGGAGCTGGAGCAGATTGCCCCGGCCGCCGGGCACCAGCACCTCGCGGCGCGCCACGAGGTCGCGTACGGAGGAGAGCAGCCCGTCCGCGTCGACCACCACCTCCACCAACTGGTTCCTCAGGGTGATCGACCCACCCGAGGCCCCACGCCCACGCCCGGTCCCGGCCCCGTTCTCCGTCCCTTTCTCCCCGGCCACCGACACGGTGACCCCCGACCGGTCCAGGGCGCCGGTGAACGACCCCGACGCCAGCGACCGGGTGAACGCGGCGGCCAGCACCCGGCCGCCCGTCAGCGACTGCGCCCGCACGGACGCCGGTACGTCGGCCGCGTCGAACTCGACCGGCTCACGGCGCGCGAACGGCGCCGCGTTCAGCACCGCGGGCCGGCCCCCGCCCAGCGCCGCCACCGCGTCCGCGACGATCCCCTCCAGCTCCTCCCGTACCGCCTGGTACGTCGTCCGCGCCTCCCGGTGCACCCAGGCGATCGACGAACCCGGCAGGATGTCGTGGAACTGGTGCAGCAAGACCGTCTTCCAGATCCGGTCCAGCGCCTCGTACGGATACGCGTACGGCCGCGCCCCCGGGCCCGGGTGGTCGCGCAGCGCCGCCGTCGTCGCCCACAACTCGGCCTCCCGCAGCAGGTGTTCACTGCGCCGGTTGCCCTGCTTGGTCTTGGCCTGGGTGGTGTACGTCGCCCGGTGTAGCTCCAGGTACAGCTCGCCCGACCAGACCGGCGCCCGCTCCCCGTACTCCTCCCGCGCCGCCGCGAAGAACGCCGCCGGGTGCTCGATCTCCACGCGGGGCGAGCCCTCCAGGGACTTCAGCCGCCGCGCCTTCTCCAGCATCTCCCGGGTGGGGCCGCCCCCGCCGTCCCCCCAGCCGAACGGCACCAGGGAGCGGGAGGCGCGGCCCTTCTCCCTGAAGTTCTTCTCCGCGTGCGCCAGTTCGGAACCGTGGAACTCCGAGTTGTACGTGTCCACCGGCGGGAAGTGGGTGAAGACCCGCGTGCCGTCGATGCCCTCCCACCAGAAGGTGTGGTGCGGCATCCGGTTCGACTGGTTCCAGGACAGCTTCTGGGTGAGGAACCACTTCACCCCGGCCAACTGCGCCAACTGAGGGAAGGCCGCCGTGTATCCGAAGGAGTCCGGCAGCCAGATCTCCTCCGTCTCCACCCCCAGCTCCTCCTGGAAGAAGCGCTTGCCGTGCACGATCTGCCGGGCCAGCGCCTCGCCCCCGGGCATGTTCGCGTCGGACTCCACCCACATCGAGCCGACCGGCGCCCACGTCCCGTCCTCGACCGCCTGCTTGATGCGCCGCCAGATGTGCGGCTGATTGTCCCGTACCCACGCGTACTGCTGCGCCTGCGAACAGGCGAACACCAGCTCCGGGTAGTCGCCGGCGAGCGCTGTGACATTGGCGAACGTCCGCGACGCCTTCCGTACCGTCTCGCGCAGCGGCCACAGCCACGCCGAGTCGATATGGGCGTGGCCCGCCGCCGAGATCCGGTGCGCGCTCGGCGACGCGGGCCGCGACAGCGCGCCCGCCAGCTCCCGGCGCGCCCCGGCCGCCGTGCCCGCCACGTCGTGCAGGTCCAGTGCGTCCAGGGCGGACTCCAGGGCGCGCAGGATCTCATGGCGCCTCGACCGGTCGGCCGGCAGCTCGGCCATCAGCTCGCTGAGCACCTCGATGTCCAGGACGAGATGCCACACCTCCTCGTCCAGGACGGCGAGTTCGGCCGACGCGAACCGGTAGAGGGGGCGGTCGCCCGCCGTCAGTACGTCGCCGAGGAGCGTCGGCTCGAAGGAACGCAGCACGGCCGGGTTGGCCGCCGCCTCCAGCAGCAGATCCACCGGCTCTCCTCCGGCCGCCGGGGCGGCCACCGGGATGTGCCGGTTACGCGGATGGATGCCCTTGAGCGGCACCCCCGACGCGTCGTACACCAGCCCCTCGGCCTGGAACCCGGGCCCCTCACCGGTGAATCCGGGGTCGATCACCGCCTCCACCCGGCTCCCGGCCCAGCCCTCCGGGACGGTGCCGGTCAGCCGGAACCAGCTCGTCGACCACGGCGAACCCCACTCCGTACCCGTCGCGAAGGGTGCGTAGACCCCGCGCAGCGCCCGCTCCACCGGCACCGGTTCGCCCGGCGTGTGCCAGACGGCGAGCGTCAGCGGCTGCCGCGCCGCGTACTGCGCGGGGCGGATGAACTGGCGCAGCGCGCGCTCCAGCCGCCCTTCCACCTGAGTGCGGTCGTCGTGCATCGGGTCTCCTCGCTCCTCGGGATCGCTCCCCCCAGAACTTCCCCGTGGCCGCCGTGCGCACCCACCCGGCCGTGGTGTACCGCGGACGGGAAGGCAACGGGTGACGAACGCCATGAGTGGCCCATTCCGGCAAGGGGAATACACCTCTTGTACGCATGCGCCACGAGAGCCATTTCCGGCGGGGGTCAGAAGTGGGGGCCAGAAGTGACGAGCGGGGGGACCGAGTGATGAGAGGGCTACGGCGCAGAGTGGGGGGCGCCGATCTGGCCGCCGTCCCCGAGGTGCGGCATGCCTTACGGGAGATGCTGGGCCACTGGCGGGAGGGGGACTCCGCCGCGGTGGCCGAGCTGCTGATGAGTGAACTGGTGACGAACGCGCTGGTCCACACGGAGACGGGCGCGGTGGTCACGGCGACCGTCGCGGACTCGCGACTGCGTGTGGAGGTACGGGACTTCGTCGCGGCGCTGCCCGCGCCGCCCGAGCCGCACCGGCCGGTCCCCGACGACGCCACGCACGGCAGGGGGCTGGCGCTGGTCCGGAGTCTCGCGGACGACTGGGGAATACGGGCGAGGCCGGTGGGCAAGGTGGTCTGGTTCGAGCTGGACGGCGAGGCCGCGTAGCGGATGGATCCCGAACGGAGGCCGTCACAGCGGGTGGTGAGGGCGGAACGGCAGCGGACCGGCGTGACGGTTGTCCGTCACGCCGGTCCGAAGGGTGGTGGCGCCGCGCAGCCTTGTGCGCGTCGTGCTCGTGTTACGGGTACTTCCGGTACTGCTGATACTGACGGTTGTGCTGGTGGCGCCGTTCCACGTGCTGATGTGTCCGGCGCCGGTGATGACGCGCCGAGCCGTCCGGACTCAGCCGAACTGCCGCTCCATCTCCTTGAGCTTGCGCTCCAGGGAGTCGAGCCTCGGCAGCGCCTGGGTGTCGTCCTCGGCGGTGAGGTCCACCGTACGGGCCTCAGTACCCTTCACGGCCTGAAGGGAGAGCCGGGAATGCTGGGTGAGTTGCGGTTGTTCTCCTATAGCAGGCTCCGCTGCGGCCTCGACGGCCGCCGGCGAACCCGAGTTCGCGGCGGGCAGGGCGACCTGACGGCCGCCGCGTGGACGGCCCCAGGCGCGGTGCTGCCGGTTGAGCGCCTTGATCTGCGCCCGGTCCAACTTGCCCTGCTCACGCCTGCGGTGACGGCTCTGTTCCTTCTGGCGCCGGTCCTCGCGTACCTCGTCGACGGCCTCGTCCAGCGTGCGCACGTTTTCGAGAAGCATCAGCGACCAGGCGCCGAAGGTCTCGCGCGGTGCCCGGAGCCACCGTACGATCCGGATCTGCGGCAGCGGGCGGGGGACGAGCCCCTGCTCGCGCAGCGCCGCCCGGCGGGTCTGCTTCAGCGCGCGGTCGAAGAGCACCGCGGCCGAGAGGGACATACCGGCGAAGAAGTGCGGGGCGCCCTCGTGACCGATGCCCGTGGGCGCGTGCACCCAGTTGAACCAGGCGGCGGCACCGGCGAACGTCCACACGAGCAGACGCGAACCGAGGGCCGCGTCGCCGTGGCTGGCCTCACGCACCGCGAGGACCGAGCAGAACATCGCCGCGCCGTCGAGACCGAACGGGACGAGGTACTCCCAGCCGCCCGAGAGGTTCAGGTTCTCCTGGCCGAAGCCGACCAGGCCGTGGAACGAGAGAGCCGCGGCCACGGCGGCACAGCAGAAGAGCAGCGCGTAGGACGCGATGCCGTAGATGGCCTCCTTGCGCCTGCGGCGCTCCTCGCTCCGCTCCCAGGAGTCCTCGACGGCCGGCTTCTCCCTGGCGCGCTTGCCACCGGCGAGCACCGCCACCGCCACCAGGGCTCCGACGATCAGTACGACGCCGGGAATCAGCCAGTTCAGCGATATGTCTGTCAGTCGCATGCGGTGTTCCTTGCATCGCAGTAGGGCGTTTGAGACGCCATTTTGGCGGAAGTGCAGTGCCCCTCAGAGCGTTTCGGGACAAGAGAACACCAACGAGGTGGTGTGGCACACAAATATGCACGATCGGCTAGAGCTGCCGTTCGGCAGGTGGCTGTCATGTTCGATTAATATCACTACTGAGGGTGGCGTGGAATCCACGGGTGACGGAGGGTCAGGCGTTGGCGCTGAGCTTCCTGACCCGGTCGTCGTCGCAGGTACGGGGACAGGTGACGCAGGTGTCCTCGGGGCGCAACGTGTAGAAAAGGCAGCAACTCGCTCGGTCACGGGTCGGCAAAGATTCGCCGCCGGACCCCGTCAGCTCACGGAAGCCCGCCGCACCGACGTACGGCTTGGTCGCCCCCGGTAGCAGCAGCTCCAGCTCCGCCATCGCGCGCCGCTCCTCGCCGAGCAGATGCGCGACGTACCAGAGCCCTTCGACGATCTCGTCGGTCGCCATGCCCCACAGGGCCCGCCTGCCCCGCCGCATCCGTGGGGCGAATCCTTCCAGGACCGGTCCCAGATGCTCGGCGACGGCCGTCCGCACCTCGTCGCGCAGCGCCTTCTCGTCCGGTACGACACGGGCGCCGAGCAGGTGCGCCGCGGGGTCGTCCGGCAGGCAGGCGAACTCGTGGACACGGACGGTCATCCGGCCCAGGGCCCGCTGGAACGAGACGGACCCGACCGGGATCCGGGGCACCCGGCGGTGCAGGAACCACGGCACGGTCATCAGCAGACAGGCCGGCCAGGCGTACCGGTGCAGCGCGAAGCTGGCGATCACATCGGACCGGGCCCGCTGTCCGTAGTCGCGCAGCACCTGTGTCTCGTCCCAGGCGAGGAACGTGTCCAGGGCCGGGCCCCCGGCCGCCAGCTCGGCCGCGCCCACCCAGCCGCCACCGACGGGCGGCCGCTCACTGTCGGTGAGCTGATGGATGCTCAGCGCGGGGAACACCTCGGTCAGACGGGCGTACGCGCCGGTCACGGGAGAGGCGGGAAGGCCGGGCAGCACAGTGGGCACGGTCATGCGGGGCCACCGAATCGGGAATCGTTTGCAGGTAAGCCTTACCTTACCCGAAGTGATCGAGGTTTGAACTGCGCCCAGGTCGGCCTATCGTGCACAGGGAGGATCCGGCCCTCCCGCGAGCCGGGCTGACGGGACGGCCGAGGAGGACCCGAGTGGAGCAGGGCGGAGCGCGTGAGGCCACCGCGCCGGTGGCGCCCGCGCCCCGGGCCGCCGCGCCCGGGACATCAGGCGCCTCGGAGGCCTCCGAAAGGGCGCCGGGGGCGGCGTCCGGAGGCGTTCGGGTACCGGGGCAGGCGCGTACGGACGCGTGCGAGCCGGTGCGCGGGGAGCACACGCACAGTGAGCGCCCCGAGCCGCCGCGCGGGCTGACCCGCACGGCGGACGGCTCCGGCAGTGTGGGCCGGACGGGTGGTTCCGGTCACTCCGTACGGCGCCACTCGGTACGCGGCCAGATCCTCGCCGCGCTGCGGGACGCGCTCGTCGGCGGCGAGCTGGTGCCCGGCGAGGTCTACTCGGCGCCCGTGCTCGCCGAACGCTTCGGGGTCTCCGCCACCCCCGTACGCGAGGCCATGCAGCAACTCGCCCTGGAGGGTGCGGTGGAGACCGTCCCGAACAGGGGGTTCCGGGTGACGCTGCGCACGCCCGGTGAGATCGCCGAACTGGCCGAGGTGCGCGCCCTGCTCGAAGTACCGGTGATGCTGCGGCTCGCCCGAACCGTCCCCGCCGAACGCTGGGCGGAGATCCGCCCGTTGGCGGAGGCGACGCACGCGTCCGCGGCCCTCGGTGACCGCGCGGCCTACGCCGAGTGCGACCGCGCCTTCCACCGCGCGGTGCTCTCCCTCGCCGGCAACCAGCACCTGGTCGCCATCGCCGACGACGTGCACCGGCGCTCGCAGTGGCCCCCGGCGGGAGCCCCCGCCGTACGCCGCGCCGACCTGATCGCGCACGCGGCGGAACACCTGGCGCTGCTTGAGGCGCTGAGCGCGGGCGATCTGCCGTTGGTGCAGTCGCTGGTACGCGCGCATTTCACGGGGGAGTGGAACACCGCCTGAGCGGAATTACCGCTAATTCCGCGATGGGCTGTCGGGTGCCGTGAAGAAGGTATTCCCTATATCCGTGATTTCCCGTCGGGGGCGAATGTCCTTTCCGTCTTTCCGGGGCGATCGCGTTCGGTCGGCCGGACCGGGCGTCACCGCGACAGGGCGCCCCGGGCGGGCAAATGTCCTATGACTTCCCAGGCCGGATGGGGTGTAATCTCGGATTTCCGCCGATTCGGATGTTTACGCCGTGGAGTCGAGTGAGAGCCGAGGGTAATGGAGCTCGGGTTTTTTCTCAAGCCCACCGGTCGGTGATCTTCCGCTCAAAAATAGATCACGCCAGCTCTGGAACAGGACGCGTTGGCCGGTATTCAATTGTTCCAACCCCCTGTCCATTGGTGTAAGGCGTTCATGCGGAGTAATTCATGACCATGCTGCCATTTCGTGACAAGGATCACTCCGGAGCCGCTCCGGAGCGGGGCTACCTGCCGAAACAGCGGCGGCGCACGGTCCGCGCCCCCGAGCTGAGCGACGAGCTGGCGAACCTCCTCTTCGAAGGTGAGGACCAGGACCGGGTTCACGGGGCCTGGCGTGAACTGATCGCCACGAACGATTTCCGCCACCGTCCCCTGCTGTCGCCCGCGGAGCGGGTCGAACTCTCGTACTCCCGGCTGCGTCTGGTCAACGACGCCGCCGGCGACGCCACGGAACTGGCTCTCGACCCGCGCCGGCTCGCGGCGCTGCACGAGTGGATCGGGATCGTGGACGGCGGACTCTGCACCGTCGCGAGCATCCACTACAACCTGTTCCTGGGGAGCCTGCTCGACCAGCACGCCGGCGCCGGTGGACGTGAGGTGTCCGAGTTCACCTCGATGCGGCGCGTCGGGACGTTCCTCTGTACCGAGCTGGATCACGGCAATGACGCCTCCGCGCTCCGTACCACCGCCGAACTCGACCTGGAGACGGGGGAGTTCATCCTGCACACCCCCACGCCCGGCGCCCAGAAGTTCATGCCGAACACCAGCCTGGCGGGCGGCCCCAAGAGCGCGGTGGTGGCGGCGCGGCTGCTGATCGACGGGGTGGACGAGGGCTGCTTCCTCTTCCTCACCCCGCTGAGCGACGGCGGGACCCATCTGCCCGGGGTCCATGTCAGGCGGCTTCCCGACCGTACCGGCACCCCGGTCGACCACTGCCTGACCTCCTTCGACCGGGTACGGCTGCCGCGTGAGGCGCTGCTCCAAGCGGAGCACGGCCGGCTGGACCAGGACGGCACCCTCCACAGTGACCTGGGAAGCGCGAGGAAGCGTTTCCTGCACGCGATCGCCAGGGTCACCACCGGCAAGCTCTGCATGAGCGCGAGCACCCTGGGGATGTCCCGGGCCGCGCTGGCCATCGCCGTACGGCACTCCCACTCGCGGCACATCAGCGGTCCCAAGCTCGGCGAACGGGTCCCGCTGGTCGCGCACCGCAGCCATTCCAGCAGGCTGCTGGACGCGACGGCGACCGCGTACGCCATGACCTTCCTCCACCGGGAAGTGGTCGCCCAGTGGGTCGGGCACACACCGGAGAACCGTGCCGAGGCCGAGCGCCTGGTCGCCGTCGCGAAGGGGTGGATCACCTGGCAGGCGCGGGCGATAGCCATCGAGGCCCGGGAGCGCTGCGGGGCGCAGGGCCTGTTCCCGGTCAACGGGATATCGGACCTGCCGTTGAACATAGAGGGCGGCATCACCGCGGAGGGCGACAACCTTGTCATCTGGGTGAAGGCCGCCTCCGAGATGGTCTTCGGCCATCAGCCGGAGAGACGCCGCCCGTCCGGCGTACCGCTCGCCGAGCGGCCGTTGACCGATCTGTCGTTCCTGCGCGACCTCCTCGTGGAGGTGGAGTCCGCCGCACAGGCCAGGGCGCGGATCGCGCTGCGCCAAGGGCCCGCGGGCGATCCGCTCGGCCGCTGGAACGTGGCGTCCACGCCCGCGCTGGAAATGGTCTCGGCGTATGCCTGCCGCCGGGCCGCCGACGCGTTCATCGACGCTGCGGCCCGGACGGCCGATCCGATGGCGCTGACGCTCATCGAGGATCTGTGCAGACTGTTCATGCTCCGGCAACTCGCCGCGCACACCGGAGAGTTGCTCGCCGAAGGTCTCATGACCGCCGACCATGTCCGCGCGTTCCCCGATGTCATCGGTGACATCGTCGCCGGTCTCGCGCCTCATCTGCTGACTCTGGTGGAGGGCTTCGACCTGCCCGACGAGTTCATCGCCGCCGTTCCGATCGCCAGCGGCGGCCGGATCGGTGACGAGGAGGACGCGTGGTCGACCTGGAACCTGCGTACGTCGAGCAGCCCGGAGCCCGCGGTGCGTTGACGGCCCGCCGCGGCAACGGCCCGCGGCGCGGTAACGCCCCGATCATCCCTTCCACCAGCTCAGGAAGCCACTCCAGAACTTCCCCTTCTGCGCGGCGGGCGACTCCTCCGCCCGGTGGCCCCCGACGGTGCGGGCCGTCGACACGTAGGAGGCGGTGGCCCGCTCCTGGGCGCGGGCCGGGGTGAACCGGGCGGGCAGCGCGCTGAGCGCCCGGTGGAAGGGGCCGGGCCGGTAGACCAGGTCGTCCGGGAGCACCGATATCTCGATGTCCGGCAGCTCGTTGAGCAGCCTCTCGATGGCCCGTACGGCGATGACCATCGCGGGGTCCTTGGCAGGGCAGGCGTGCGGGCCCGCGCCCCAGGCGAGATGGGCGCGCTTGCTGAGCGTCTGCCGGCCGGTGGAGAGGTTCGGGTCGGTGTTGGCCGCGGCGAAGCTGATGAGCACCGGGTCTCCGGCGTCCAGCTTGCTTCCCGACAGATCGACGTCCTGCACGGGGAAGTGCGTGGCGTAGTTGGCGATCGGCGGGCTGTTCCACAGGACGTCGTTGATGGCGTCCTCGACCAGGAGTCCCCCGGAGTGCGGGCCCTCGCTCTGGCCGCCCTGGGTGAGCAGGACCCGCAGAGAGTTCCCGATCAGGTTGGACATCGGCTCGAAAGCGGCCCCGATGAGCTGGATGATCTGGGGGATCATCTCCTCGTCCGACAGGTTCGCCGAGTGCTGCATCAGATAGGTGATGATGTCGTCGCCGGGCTGGGTCCGCTTCAGCGTGACCAGCTCGATCAGCGCCTCCATCAGGACCTCGTTCGCCTTCTGCGCGTCGACCCCGTCGAAGATGCCGGAGATGCCGAAGGCGACGCGGTCGCCCAGTTCACCCGGGCAGCCGAAGAGATCGTTGAAGACGAGCAGCGGAATGAGCTGGGAGTAGTCGGCGATCAGGTCGACCTTCCCCCGCCCGCTGAACTGGCTGATCAGATAGGTGGCGGTGCGTTCCACCATCCGCGTCAGCCGGTGGGTGTCGACCTTCGCCAGACTGTCCGTCACGGCCTGACGGAGCCGCAGATGCCGGGCCCCGTCCTCGAACAGCGGGCCCGGACGGTACGCCATCATGGGCAGCACCGGGCTGTCCCGCGGAATCCGGCCCTCGTTGAGCGCGCGCCAGCGTCGCGAGTCACGGACGAACGTGTCGGGGTTCTGCAGCACGTGGAGGGCGGCGGCGTAGTCCGTGATGAGTGACGCGTTCACCCCCGGGGCCAGCTCGACGGGCGCGGCGGGACCGAAGTGCCGCATGTAGTCGTAGAAGGCGTTCGGGTTTCTGGCGAACTCCTGCGTGTACAGAGGGATCCCCTGCCCGCTGTTGTGCGCCGGGCAGCCCGGTGGCGGGGAGGGGAAATCCGAAGGAGATTGCATCTGCCGAACTCCTAGTTGAGGCGTGACTGAAGGTAACGGACGAGGGAGATGAGAGCGTTCGCCGAGGAACGCTGGTCCCGCGCGTCACAGTTGACGAGTGGCGTCTCCGGGAGCAGGTCGAGCGCTTCCCGTATCTCCTGGTCCTCGTGGTTCGGCCGGTCGTCGAATCGGTTCACGGCGATCGCGTAGGGGATGCCGTAGTGCTCGACGAGGTCCATCACGGGGAAGGACTCCTCCAGACGCTCCGGGTCGACCAGGACCAGGGCTCCGAGCGCACCCCGGGTCATGTCCTCCCACACCTGGACGAAGCGCTGCTGCCCCGGTGTGCCGAACAGGTAGAGGACCAGTCGGTCGCTGAGGGTGAGGCGACCGAAGTCCATCGCCACCGTCGTGGTGGTCTTGCCGGGGGTGCCCTTGAGGTCGTCGATCCCCTCGCCCGCCCGCGTCATCACCTCTTCGGTGCGCAGCGGAGGGATCTCGGACATGGTCCCGATGAATGTCGTCTTGCCGACGGCGAAATGCCCGACCACAAGAATCTTCGCCGCGGTCTGCACCGACTCACGTAGATAGACACCGTCATCCAAAACGGGCTTGAAGGCCATTCAGCACCTCCTCAAGTATGTGCCGCTCGACCAGCTTCGCGGGAGGTATGGGGGCACGCGTGACGAGGTGCCCCTCCTGCGTGAGATCGGACAGCAGGATTTTCACGACCCCGACGGGAAGCTGGGTGTGTCCGACTATCTCGGCGACCGAGAGGTGGCCGCCCGAGCACAACTCCAGAAGACGGCGCTTCTCAGGGTCGAGATGTCCCGCTCTGGGAGCGTCCTGAGCCGTCGTGACCAGCGTGATCAGTGAGAACTCGTGGTCATCGAGCAGGCTGCGGCCGTTGGTGATGACGTACGGACGTACTAATTGCGGGGCTACTGGTTCCTGATCCGGCTCTTCTGGTGTGGTCATGCTTTCGTGTCAGCAATCTCGCGAGGGGGACTGGTCAGGGCTTTGCCGAGCTGGCCGACGAGCTGTTGCATACGGAAGGTGATCTCGGCCATGTCCACCTCCGGTGTCGCCGAGACGCCGAGGTAGGCGCCCTCGCCGGCCGAGATGAGAAATACCCAGCCGTGATCGAATTCGACCAGCGTCTGGCGCCACTGGGCCCGGTTGTTCGGCGTGGCACCGCAGAAGTCGGCCAAGGTGCGGCTCAACGACTGCATGCCGCTCATCGCGGCGGCGACGGTGTCGGCGTGGTCCTTGCCGACTTCCTTGGACCGGGCCATGAGGAGACCGTCGGCGGAGACGAGAATCGCGTGACGCGCTTCGGGCACTTCCAGAGCACTGTCAAGCATCCATGACAGATCGTAATTCACTGATTCTCATGCCCTTCACTGCTTGCGTTGTTGAAACGACGGCCTGATTGCGTTCCGCGCTGGAACGCGCCCATCACGGAAGCGGCCTGCTCATGGTCACGAGCCGGTGCCTCCGCGCTGTCGGCGGTCGGAACGATCGAGATCGCGCCCCGGCGACGGCGTTTGGGGAGACCGCCGAAGGTGGTCGCGGGGGCCGCCGGAGTCTCCTCTTCGGGCGGCATCGAAGAGGACGCGGCCACAGTGGGGAACTCCTTGGGCTCGACGCGCGGGGGCGCGGGCGGGGGCGTGGGCCTGGCCTCGGGCTCCGGCATGGCGGTGAGCAGCTCCTCGGGCAGGAGTACGACCGCGCGCACCCCACCGTAGGGAGAAGCGGAATCCACGGACACGGTGAAGCCGTACCGCGCGGCCAGCACGCCGATCACGGTGAAACCGAACTGCGGCGGATTACCGAGACCCGAGACACCGGGCGAACGCTCGCTCGACAGGAGCTTCGCCGCCCTGCTCTTCTCCTCCTCGTTCATGCCGACACCGGCGTCGTCGACGATGATGCAGACGCCCTTGGGCACGGGCCGGATATTGATCTCGATGATCGTTTCCGGCGCGGAGTAACTGGTGGCGTTGTCGAGCAGTTCCGCGAGCGTGAGCGCGACGGGCTCCACGGCCCGGCTGACAATGGCGAAGTTACTCTGGGCCCGGATCTCCACACGGGTGAAATGCCGAATGCGGCCCTTGGCGCTGCGCACCACGTCGTACAGTGACGCGGCGGCACGCTGCCGGCCCAGCCATCCGTCGCAGAGAACGGCGATGGACTGCGCACGCCGTGCGAACTGCGAGTTCATGTGGTCGATGTCGAGGAGGTCCTGGAGAATCTGGAGTTCTCCGTACTTCTCCTGGAGCTTCGTGATCGCGAGCTGCTGTTCGCTCGCCAGACCCTGAAGCGTTCGCATCGCCGACTTCAGCGCGGTCTTGGTGTCTTCTTCCGCCCTGTCCTTGGCCTCTTCGACGGCCTCGGCGTAGTGCTCCTCAAGATTGGCGTAGTGCGCCTTGAGTTCCTGTTTCTCCTTTCTCAGCTCGGCGATCGACCTTCTGCCGCGAATGATCGCGGTCGCTGCGACAGGTGTACCGGCGATCAAACCCCAAATCGCGGGATCCTGGAAGTATTGCGTCATAAGGCTCTCTTCGGGCGAGTGGGCCACCGGGTGCTGAATGTCTGGAGTATGCGTCGAAATGGGCTCGCGGTCACAGACAAACGGAATAGGCCGCGCACGCTCGCCTGCCGGACTGCCTTGAAAGGCCCGGCTAATGGCATAGTTCTCCCCGGGATGGCGGATTTCTGGGCCGATGCGCTGACTTTCCTGTATGCCATAGCGGGTTTAGTACCACTTGGCAAGCTCGGCGATCTTATCACCACGGCATGTGCCTCCGGCCAGGTCGATCTGCTCTGTTTCTGGCGTCTGACGGTAATTCAGCGGCGTTTCCGTTTTGGGGTTGTTGGGGGGTGTTACGCGCCCGTCGTGGACCCTTCCGGCTCGGGGATGTTGCCTGCCCTTGGGGGTAAATATCCCCTTTGCTCCGAAGGCGGTCACGTGCCAGAGGCACATTCGTAACGGGCCGGTGTCGAGGACGTGCGGAGGTCGTGCGGATGCGTGCGGGCGTGTGTGACGGAGGTGTCGTTAGGGTCGGGGGATGAGTGACACCTACATGGATCCCGGCACGCCGGACCGGCGCGGCGCCGCGCGCTACTTGTGGTGGCTGGTGACCAGTCAGCGGGGCCGGGTGGCGGCCGGCGCGCTGTGGGGCAGCGTGTGGATGGTCGGACTGACCCTGTCGCCGTACCTGCTGTCACGGGCGATCGACGACGGCCTCGAACCGGGCGACCGGCGCGCGCTGTGGGGCTGGGCCGGGGCGCTGCTCGCGGTCGGTGTGGCCAACGCGCTGGTGGGCATGGCCCGCCACCGCACCATGACCCGGGTCCGGATGGACGCCACCTTCCGTACCGTACGTGTCGTGGTCCGCCACGCGACCACGCTCGGCGCGACGCTGCCGCGCCGGGTCACGGCCGGAGAGGTCGTCACGATCGGCATCTCCGACGTCATCGGGATGAGCCTGTCCCTGACCGTGACGGGACCCGGGGTCGGCGCGGTCCTGGCCTATGCCGTGGTCGCCGGACTCCTGATGTCCGTCTCACCCGTCCTCGCCGCCGTGGTGCTGCTCGGCGTACCGCTGCTCGCGGTCGTGGTCGGCCCGCTGCTGGGGCGGTTGCAGGGCAGGGAAACGGCCTACCGCGAGCGGCAGGGAGCACTGGCCGCGCGCTTCACCGACATCGTCGGCGGGCTGCGCGTGCTCGGCGGACTCGGCGGCAAGGACGTGTACGCGGCACGCTACCGGCGCGACTCCGCCCGGCTCAGGGACGAGGGCTACCGGGTCGGGGCGGTGACGAGCTGGATCTCCGCGTTCGGCCTCGGCCTGCCGGTGCTCTTCCTGGCCGCCGTGACCTGGCTGGCGGCGCGGCTGGCCGCGCGGGGCGAGATCTCGCTGGGCGAACTGGTCGCGGTGTACGGCTACACGGCCGTCCTCGTCGTCCCCGTGGGCTTCTTCGTCGAGGCCGGTTACGACGTGAGCCGCGGTCTGGTCTGCGCGCGCCGGGTCGTACGGTTCCTCGCGCTGGAACCCGAACACACCGATACGTTGGTGACGGACGGTGACGCCGTCGCCCCGCGGCGGGCACCCGCGTCACCCGCGCCCCTGCGCGACCCCGCGTCCGGCGTCGAGGTGGCACCCGGGAAGCTCACGGTGCTCGTCGCCGCCCGGCCCTCGGACACCGCCGAAGTGGCCGACCGCCTGGGCCGGTTCACCGCCTCGGACGCGACCTGGGGAGACGTACGGCTCGACCGGATCCCCCTGGGCCACGTACGCGACCGCGTCCTCGTCGCCGACAACGAGGCCGACCTCTTCGCGGGCACCCTGCGCGACGCCGTCGAGGGCCGCTGGAGCCGCGAGGACGAGGCCGTCGAGGCGGCCATCGCCGCGGCGGCGTCCCAGGACATCGTCCTCGGCCTGCCGGACGGACTCGACTCGGACCTCCTCGGCCAGGGCCGCAACCTCTCCGGCGGCCAGCGTCAACGCATCAGACTGGCAAGGGCGTTGCTCGCCGACCCCGAGGTCCTGATAGCCGTGGAACCCACCTCGGCCGTCGACGCCCACACGGAAGCCGCACTCGCCGCCGGTGTGCGCGCCGCCCGCTCGGGCCGCACCACGCTGGTCACCAGCACCTCGCCGCTGATGCTGGAGCACGCGGACACCGTCCACTACCTGGTCGACGGCCGGACGGCGGCGGCCGGTACCCACCGCGAACTGCTCGCGGGACGGGCGGACTACCGCGCCCTCGTGTCACGCGGCACGGAGGACGACGAGCCGGACCGGTACGAGGAGGCCGTGCGATGACCGTACGCGGGACGAGTACGACGAGCGGGCTGCCGGTCGCCGGTCCTCCGCGGGTACGCCGCGCCGCGCTCGGGCTGCTGCGCCAGGACCGGCGCGCCTTCGCCGCGGCGATCGGCCTCAACGCCCTGGCGGCGGTGGCCGGACTCGCCGGCCCCTGGCTGCTCGGCCGCATCATCAACGCCGTCAGGGCCGGGAGCGGCGTGAACGCCGTAGACCGGTACGCGCTGATCCTCCTGGCGTGCGCGCTCGCACAGCTCCTGCTGGCGCGCTACGCCCGCTTCGTCGGACACCGCTTCGGTGAGCGGACCTCGGCCCGCATCCGCGAACAGTTCGTCGACCGGGCGCTCGGACTGCCCGCCTCGGTGGTGGAGCGCGCGGGCACCGGCGATCTGACGGCGCGCGGCACGACCGACGTCACCACCGTCGGCACCACACTGCGCGACGCGGGCCCGGACATCTTCATCGCCGGGATCCAGGTGCTGTTCATCCTGGGCGCGGTCGTCGTGCTGGCTCCACCGCTCGGCGCCTGCGCCCTGCTCGGTCTGCTCGGCATATGGTGCGCCACCCGCTGGTACCTGCGGCGCGCGCACACCGCGTATCTGGCGGAGGGCGAGGCCCACTCGGCCCTGGCGGAGATCCTTTCCGCGACGGCGACGGGCGCGCGTACGGTCGAGGCGTTCGGGCTCCAGCAGCGCCGCCTCGACGCCTGCGAGGAGGCCGTCGGCCGGTGCGAGCACACCCGCACCAGGACGCTGTTCCTGCGCAGCGTCCTCTTCCCCGCGGTCGACGCCTCGTACGTCGTCCCGGTCGTGGCCGTCCTGCTGGCCGGTGGCGCGCTGCACGACCGGGGCGCGGTGAGCCTCGGAGCCGTCGTCGCCTGCGCGCTGTACATGCGACAGCTCGACCAGCCGCTCGACCAGATCCTGCGGTGGGTGGAGCAGATGCAGAGCAGCGGGGCGTCGTTCGCCCGGGTGGAGGGGCTGGCGAAGGCGCCGGGGGAGAAGGCGGGGGGAGAACCGGGGAACCCGGAGAAGGGGGAGCGGGTGGACAGCCCCTCGGGGGGCCACCGCCCCGGCGGCCGTGCCCCTCGGCCTCGCCTCCCGGCCGACGACCGGATCGAAATATCCGGTGTGCGGTACGCGTACGACGGCGGGCGCGACGTGCTGCGCGGGGTCGATCTGACCGTACGCCCCGGCGAACGGCTGGCCGTCGTCGGCCCGTCGGGCGCCGGAAAGTCCACCCTCGGAAGGCTGCTCGCGGGCATTGACCGGCCGCGCGAGGGGGCGGTGACCGTGGGGCGGGTACCGATCGCCGCGCTCGGCCCCGAGGAACTGCGCCGGCAGGTCGTCCTGGTCACGCAGGAACACCATGTCTTCCTCGACAGCGTCCGGGACAATCTGCTGATCGCCGCGCCCGCGGCCACGGACGCCGAGGTACGCGCGGCACTCGCCGCCGTCGGCGCCGACTGGGTCGACGACCTGCCGGACGGCCTGGACACCGAACTGGGTGCGGGCGAGACCTCCCTGGACGGTGCGCGCGCACAGCAACTCGCCCTGGCCCGGGTGGTGTTGGCAGATCCACATACGGTGATCCTGGACGAGGCCACCGCGCTCCTCGACCCGGCGACCGCACGCCACGCGGAACGGGCGCTGGCGGCGGTCCTCGACGGCCGTACGGTCATCGCCATCGCCCACCGGCTCCAGACGGCCCGCGACGCGGACCGGGTGGCCGTGATGGACGACGGCCGCCTCACCGAGCTGGGCACACACGACGACCTGGTGGCCCGTGGCGGCGCGTACGCGGCGCTGTGGCGCTCGTGGCACGGGGATCCGCCGCACGAGCGGTAGGGCACGCCGCCCGCGCCCGGCCCGCCGGGGTGACGATCACATGGCGTTCGCCCTCCTGAAGCAGGTGCCCCTCAGGCCACCGGTGCCGGCGGTGACGGCGTGAGCTGGTCGGCCAGCCAGGTGGGGACGCCGCCCAGGAGGCGGAACAGGCGGCCGGCCTCGGCGCGGAGCCGGGTGGCCTCCGGTTCCGGTTCCGCGTCGGCCAGTGCCGCCAGCGCCGGGGCCGTGCCGACCAGGTAGCCCAACTCCTCGCGAATACGGAGCGATTCGGCGAAGCCGTGCCGCGCCTCGGCCAACTCGCCTTCCCGTAGGGCCAGTCCGGCGAGGTGACGCCAGGTGAAGGAGAGCAGCAGTGTCTGGCCGTGCGCCGTCGCCGCGGCGTGGGCGCGACGGTACGCGGCACGCGCCGACTGGGGGGAGTCCGCGAGGTGTTCGGCCACCAGCCCGCGCCGGAAGTCGAGCAGGGCGCGGCCCGGCGCCGTCGGGTCCAGCAGCGCCGCCGCCCGTCCCAGGGCCGAGCGCGCCTCGTCCGCGCGGTCGCGGACACCGAGGACGGTCGACGCGTAGGCGAGATGGCCGCGCTCGCACGCCGCGGCGCCCCGCTCGCGGTCCTCGCGGGCCGTGGCCTCCGCCGCGCGCAGCGCGTCCTCGGCCTCCGGCCAGCCGTCACCGGTGAACAGGCAGCGCTCCACGAGCAGCGCGGCCCGCTGGAGCGCCGGTCCCGGGGAGTCGGCGTGGGGAGTCAGCAGGGCTGCCGCGTCGTTCCAGCAGCCACGCGAGCGCAGCCGCCATACCGCGGTCTGGAGTGGGTCGTCACCAGCGGTGGTCGCGGAACCAGACATGGCGGTATGCGCCACATTGCCCTCCCCTAGCGCGCCATTGTGCTGTGAGTGTGGACGCATCTCAGCATGGATCAGTACGCCGGGCCAATAGGTCAGGTGAAAGAATTCACAAACACTCGGGCGCCGACGCCGGCAGGAGGGGCGCGCGACCCGGGCGCCGGCACCGGGTTCCGATCCGGGCGTACGGTCCCGGCCCACCGGCCGTCACGGCTGCCACCTGGGACGATCGCCGCGTTCCGCGCCGAACCCCGCGGCTGCCGTCCGCCGCCGCCCGCCGCCGCTCCCGCCGGGCCCGATGGCGGAACTCTCCATGGCCGTTTCGGGTGACGGCGGTCAACAGCATGCGACAGCGGGCCCGGTCCGCGTGGCGGAGGGGGCACGGCCACGGCTCGACGGCTCCTCAGGTCATGCGCAGCGCGAGGAAGAAGTCCAGCTTGTCCTCAAGACGCGACAGGTCACGGCCCGTCAGCTGTTCGATCCTGCCCACCCGGTACCGCAGGGTGTTCACATGCAGGTGCAGGCGCGCCGCGCAGCGCGTCCAGGAGCCGTCGCAGTCGAGGAACGCCTCCAGCGTGGCGATCAGTTCGGCGCGGTGGCGGCGGTCGTAGTCGCGCAGCGGGTCCAGCAGCCGCGCGGTGAAGGCCCGGCGTACGTCGTCCGGGACGAACGGCAGCAGCAGGACGTGCGAGGCCAGTTCGTGGTGGCCCGCCGCGCTGACGCGCCCCTGCCGGGCCGCCGCCACGCGCCGGGCGTGCCTGGCCTCCTCCAGGGCGCCCCTGAGTCCCTCGGCCGAGTCCACCGCGGCGCTCACGCCGAGCGTCAGCCGGCCGTCGTCGCCGAGCCCGGCGGCGAGCGGGGCCCGTACGGCGGCCAGCAGCGTGTCCGCGTGCAGCCGGGGATCCGCCGGCCCCGGACCGGCCTCCGAAGCAGCCGTTCCTGGAGCCGGAGCCGTTCCTTGAGCCGCCGCCGGAGCCGTTCCCGGAGCCGTGCCAGGAGCCGTGGCGGGAGCCGCCCCCGAAGCGGGAGCCGATCCCGGAGCCGCCGCCGGAGTCGCGGGACTCGCCCCCCGCTCCGGTGACGAGGGACGCGCGCCCTCCTCCGCCACCGCCAGCGGTATCAGCGCGATCGCCTCGTCACCCATGTGGCCCACAGCGATACGGTCCGCCGAGTCGGCCCCCACCGGTCCGGCCACGCCCGTGGGACCCGCCCCACCGGCCGCCCCCACCAGGATCTCCTCCAGCAGCGACTGCACCACCGGAGCGCCGGACGCGTCACCCCCGGCGCTCCCGCCGTCCCCGTCCCTGGTCCTGTCCTCGGTGCCGTCCTCCGCCCACGCGATCCGCGCCACCACGACCTGCCACTGCGGCGCGGCCCCGCTCAGCCCCGGCAACAGCACCGGCGCCGCCACCCGCAGCCGGGCGGCGATCTCCGCCGGGGCCGCGCCCGCCTGGACCAGCTCCAGTACCTCCTGGGCGAGCCGGCGCCGTACCGTACGGGCCGTGTCCCGCCGGTCGCGCTCGACCGCGATGAGCTGGGTGACGCCCTGGAGCAGGTCGAGCCGGGCCTCCGGCCAGTCGCCCGCGTCCGCCTCGACCGCGAGCAGCCAGTCGGCCAGCGCCGCCCCGCGCGCGCCGGCCTCGTCCCGTCCCTGGGTACGGACCGGGAAGAGGGAGTACGCCGTACCGTCGACGGCCGTACGGTACGGGCTCCTGAGGCCCGCACGCGTGGCGGAGAGGTGGTCGCCGGCGAGCGCGGCGGCCCGCGCCGCGGACAGCGGCGCGCCCGCCCCCGCGATCTGCCGGCCGGTGGGGGAGAGCACCCAGGCGCGCAGATCGAGGTCCGAGCCGAGCAGGTCGAGGACCACATCGGGGCCGCCGCCCGCCGGGCCGGAGGTCATCAGCCTGCGGTGCCGGTCGACGACCGCGGCCAGATCACCGGCGCGCTCCCCGGACACCTGGCGGACCACGTGCTCGGTGATCGTGGCGAACGCGACCTTCTCGTGCACCGCGAAGAGCGGCAGCCGGTGGCGGGCACACGCCGCGACCAGGTCGGCGGGGATGTCGCCCAGCTCCGCCTCGCCCGCCGCCAGCCCGGCGACCCCGGCGCCCGCGAGGATACGGACGAAGGGCTCCGAGTCCTCGGCCGCCCGGTGCCAGGCGAGGCCGCTGAGGACCAGCTCGCCGCCCGAGAGGTAACGGCTCGGGTCGCGCAGGTCGGTGGTCATCACCCCGCGTACGGCCCGGTTCAGCTCGTCCTCGCCGCCGAGCAGCCGCAGCCCCAGCGCGTCGGTCTCCAGCAGTGCGCGCAGCCGCATCGTGTCGCCGCCGATCTCTTTCCTCGTCCGTCCGTCGTACCCGGGGTCGCTCTCGGAGCTGCCACCCCGACGGAAGTGCCTTACGTTTCGATGGGAAGACCTCTCGGTTACCGCTACCCCATCATTCGTTCGAATCTACAAGACTCGGTGGTGGACCAGCCAACTCCTTCATGGTTTCGGTGACTGCACCGGGTGCGACGGTGGCCTGTGTACTGGTGGAAAGCGCTTCGGAGCTTCAGCCACCTCATGTGCCACCCGCGCGCCACCCGATCGGGAAGAGAGCCGTTCATGGACTTCCTTCGCCCCGGAAGCTGGGAGGAGGCGCTCGCCGCCAAGGCCGAGCACCCCGGCGCCGTCCCCATAGCGGGCGGCACGGACATCATGGTCGAGATCAACTTCGACCACCGGCGACCGGACCAGCTCCTGGACCTGAACCGGATCGACGAACTGAGCGCCTGGGAGGTCGGCGCGGACGAGGTCGCGCTCGGCGCCTCCGTCCCGTACACCCGGATCATGGAGCACCTGCGCGCCGAGCTGCCCGGCCTCGCGCTCGCCTCGCACACCGTCGCCTCCCCGCAGATCCGCAACCGCGGCGGCGTGGGCGGCAACCTCGGCACCGCCTCCCCGGCGGGCGACGCGCACCCGGCGCTGCTGGCGGCGGGCGCCGAGGTGGAGGCCGAGTCCGTACGCGGCTCCCGGCGCATCCCGATCGACGCGTTCTACACCGGGGTGAAGCGCAACGCGCTCGCGCCCGACGAACTCATCAGGGCCGTCCACATCAAGAAGGCGGACGGGCCGCAGCAGTACTCCAAGGTCGGCACGCGCAACGCGATGGTCATCGCCGTCTGCGCCTTCGGGCTCGCGCTGCACCCGCGCACCCGTACGGTCAGGACGGGCATCGGATCCGCCGCCCCCACCCCGGTCCGGGCGCGCGACGCGGAGCTGTTCCTGAACGCGGCACTCGACGAGGGCGGCTTCTGGGACAGCGGAAAGATCATCACACCATCCATCGCGAAGCAGTTCGCGGACCTCGCCTCGGCCGCCTGCAACCCCATCGACGACGTCCGCGGCACCGCCTCGTACCGGCGGCGCGCGGTCGGCGTCCTGGCCCGCCGCCAGCTCGGCTGGGCCTGGGAGCGGTACCGGGCCTCCGGCCGCGGCCCCGGCGGACTCGAAGGAGCTGCGTGACCATGCGTGTCCATTTCACGGTCAACGGGCGTGAGCAGGAAGCCGACGACGTCTGGGAAGGCGAGAGCCTGCTCTACGTGCTGCGCGAGCGCATGGGCCTGCCCGGCTCCAAGAACGCCTGTGAGCAGGGCGAATGCGGTTCTTGTACGGTACGGCTCGACGGCGTCCCGGTCTGCGCCTGCCTGGTCGCGGCCGGGCAGGCCGAGGGGCGGGACATCCTCACCGTCGAGGGCCTCGCGGACCACGCCGGAATGCGTGCCGGCGCCACCGGAGCCGGTCCGCGGGCCGGGGCCACCGGGTCCGGCGCCACCGGGGCCGGTGAACTCTCCCCCGTCCAGCAGGCGTTCGTCGACGCGGGCGCCGTCCAGTGCGGCTTCTGCACCCCCGGTCTGCTGGTCGCCGCCGACGAGATGCTGGAGCGCAACCCCTCCCCGAGCGACGGGGACATCCGCGAGGCCCTGTCCGGCAACCTCTGCCGCTGCACGGGGTACGAGAAGATCCTGGACGCGGTCCGCCTCGCGGCCGCCCGGCAGGCCACCCGCCACGAAGAGGCGGTGTGACCGCCATGGCCACCACCGGCATCCCCACCAGCCTCACGCAGGGCTCCAGGACCCGCGGCGGCATCGGCGAGTCGACCCTCCGCCCCGACGGCACCCTCAAGGTCACCGGCGAGTTCGCGTACGCCTCCGACCTCTGGCACGAGGACATGCTCTGGGGCCACACCCTGCGCTCCACCGTGGCCCACGCCGAGATCCGCTCCATCGACACCTCCGAGGCCCTGGCCACCCCCGGCGTCCACGCGGTGCTGACGTACGAGGACCTCCCCGCCGCCGTCAAGCACTACGGCCTGGAGATCAAGGACACCCCCGTCCTCGCCCACGGCAAGGTCCGCCACCACGGCGAGCCGGTCGCCCTCGTCGCCGCCGACCATCCGGAGACCGCCCGCCGAGCCGCCGCCAGGATCAGGGTCGACTACGCCGGCCTGCCCGTCGTCACCGACGAGGCGTCCGCGACCGCCCCCGGCGCCCCGCTGGTCCACGAGAACCGCGCCGACCACTACGCGGGCCATGTCCCGCACCCCAACGTCCTGCACCGCCAGCCGGTCGTCCGCGGCGACGCCGCCCTGGCCGCCGGGCGCGCCGATGTGATCATCACCGGCGACTACGTCTTCGGCATGCAGGACCAGGCGTTCCTGGGACCGGAGTCCGGCCTCGCCGTACCCGCCGAGGACGGCGGCGTCGACCTCTACGTCGCCACCCAGTGGCTGCACGCCGACCTCGCCCAGATGGCGCCCGTACTCGGCCTGCCCGAGGACAAGGTGCGGATGACGCTCTCCGGCGTCGGCGGTGCCTTCGGCGGCCGTGAGGACATCTCGATGCAGATCCACGCCTGCCTGCTGGCGCTGCGCACCGGACGGCCGGTGAAAATCGTCTACAACCGCTTCGAGTCCTTCTTCGGCCATGTCCACCGCCACCCCGCCAGGCTCCACTACGAGCACGGCGCGACACGCGACGGCAAGCTCACCCACATGAAGTGCCGGATCGTCCTCGACGGCGGCGCGTACGCCTCGTCCTCCCCGGCCGTCGTCGGCAACGCGGCCTCCCTCTCCGCCGGACCGTACGCCGTGGACGACGTCGACATCGAGGCCCTCGCCCTCTACACCAACAACCCGCCCTGCGGCGCGATGCGCGGCTTCGGCGCCGTCCAGGCGTGCTTCGCGTACGAGGCGCAGATGGACAAGGTGGCCGCCGCGCTCGCCATGGACCCGGTGGAGTTCCGCCGGATCAACGCCATGGAGCAGGGCACCCTGCTGCCAACCGGCCAGCGCGTCGACTCCCCGGCGCCCGTCGCCGAACTGCTGCGCCGCGTCAAGGCCCGTCCGCTGCCGCCCGAACGGCAGTGGCTCGTGGCGGGCGAGGAGGCGGACGTACGGGCGCTGCCCGGCGGCCTCTCGAACACCACGCACGGCGAAGGCGTGGTCCGCGGTGTCGGCTACGCGGTCGGCATCAAGAACGTCGGCTTCTCCGAGGGCTTCGACGACTACTCCACCGCCCGCGTACGGCTCGAAGTGATCAACGGGGTGGCGGTCGCCGCCGTGCACACCGCGATGGCCGAGGTCGGGCAGGGCGGGGTCACCGTCCACGCGCAGATCGCCCGTACGGAACTGGGGGTCGCCCAGGTGACCATCGCCCCGGCGGACACCCGGGTCGGCTCGGCGGGCTCCACCTCCGCCTCCCGGCAGACCTATGTCACCGGCGGCGCCGTCAAGAACTCCTGCGAGCACGTCAGGGAGCGGGTCCTGGAGATCGGCCGGCGCAGGTTCGGCACGTACCACCCGGCCTGGGCCACGGCGGAGCTGCTGCTCGAAGGCGGCAAGGTCGTCACCGACGGCGGCGAGGTGCTGGCCGATCTGGTCGACGTCCTGGCGGACGAGGCGGTCGAGGTGGAGCTGGAGTGGCGCCACCGCCCGACCGAGGCGTTCGACCTCCGTACGGGACAGGGCAACGGCCATGTCCAGTACTCGTTCGCCGCGCACCGCGCCGTGGTGGAGGTCGACACGGAACTCGGGCTGGTCAAGGTGGTCGAACTGGCCGTCGCGCAGGACGTCGGCAAGGCGCTCAACCCGCTCTCCGTGCTCGGCCAGATCCAGGGCGGCTCGACGCAGGGCCTGGGCGTCGCGGTGATGGAGGAGATCATCGTCGACCCCGTCACGGCGAAGGTGCGCAACCCGTCCTTCACCGACTACCTGATCCCCACCATCCTCGACACGCCGACCATGCCCGTCGACATCCTGGAACTGGCCGACGACCACGCGCCGTACGGGCTGCGCGGTGTCGGGGAGGCGCCGACCCTCTCGTCCACGCCGGCGGTCCTCGCCGCGATCAGGGCGGCGACGGGTCTGGAGCTGAACCGGACACCCGTACGACCGGAACACCTCACCGGCACGTGACGGCCACCGGAGCCGCACCGTTCCCGGCCCCGTTCGGAGGAGACCGACATGCTGGACATCGCGGAGGAGCTGCACCGGTGGGTCGGGCAGGGCCGTGACATCGCCGTCGCCACGGTGGTGGCCGTCGGCGGCAGCGCGCCCCGCCGGCCGGGAGCCGCGCTCGCCGTCGACGGTGACGGCGCGGCGATCGGCTCGGTCTCCGGCGGCTGCGTGGAGGGCGCCGTGTACGAGCTGTGCCGGCAGGCGCTCCGCGACGGCCTCACCGTCCTGGAGCGGTTCGGCTACAGCGACGACGACGCCTTCGCCGTCGGGCTCACCTGCGGCGGTGTCATCGACATCCTGGTGACCCCGCTCCGGTCCCGCACCCCGCTCGGCGCGGTGCTCGCCGGGGCCCTCGCCGCCGCCGCGCACGGGGAGCCCGCGGCGCTCGCGCGGATCACCGAAGGCCCGGCCGAACTGCTCGGCCGGGCCCTGCTCGTACGCCCCGACGGCTCGTACGAGGGCGGCTTCGGCGGCCATCGGGACCTGGACCGTACGGCGGCGGACGAGGCGCGCGCCCTGCTGGACACCGGCGCCACGGGCCAGGTCCTGATCGGCGAGCGGGGATCGCGGTGCGGACGGCCGCTGACGCTGCTGGTCGAGACGTGCGCCGAGCCCCCGCGCATGATCGTCTTCGGGGCCGTCGACTTCGCCGCCGCGCTGGCCGCCACGGGGAAGTTCCTCGGCTACCACGTGACGGTCTGCGACGCGCGGCCCGTCTTCGCCACGCACGCCCGCTTCCCGGCCGCCGACGAGGTCGTGGTGGACTGGCCGCACCGCTATCTCGCCCGGACCGCGGTCGACGGCCGCACGGTGCTCTGCGTGCTCACCCACGACGCCAAGTTCGATGTGCCGCTGCTGGAGCTGGCGTTGAGACTGCCCGTCGCCTTCGTCGGCGCGATGGGGTCGCGGCGGACCCACGAGGACCGCGAGCGGCGTCTGCGCGAAGCCGGTCTCACCGGCGCCGAACTGGCCCGGCTGCACTCGCCGATCGGCCTGGACCTCGGCGCCCGTACGCCCGAGGAGACCGCGCTGTCGATCGCGGCGGAGATCGTCGCCGCCCGGCGCGGCGGCAGCGGCGCCTCCCTGACGGGCGCGCGCACGCCCATCCACCACGACGGGGCACGGAAGCCGCGACGGTGGATCGGGTCCGCGGCCTGAGCGCGCGGGGGATCCGGGCGAGGTGGCGCCGGGTGAGGCCGTGACGGCCGTCCGTGACCCGGCCGCCGCGAGCGGTCCGTCGGGCGCCGTGGACGGCCCCGGCCCCCCCAGGTGCCGGAGCGGACAGGGCCACAGCCCCCCCCTTTTGGAGGTGTGCGCCCCCCCCCCCCGGTTAGGCAA